>CAZFGQ010000139.1:0-3424 GCA_964518675.1 uncultured Spirochaetota bacterium | reverse complement strand
GCTTTTCGGCCACTATAGATAATGAGAACATTATTAAATGGTGGGTATCGCATATCAGCGATGGTGAAAAAACTAAATATTGCTTGAGATATACGCCCATGGTAAAATTCTTTGGTGCAAGGGTAGCTAACTGGCCAAATAAAAGGTGCGGTGCTTTTCAAACCAACTTTTTCTCTCAAGAAAAGTAAGTTGAGAAAATCCGGATATCCTTAATTTTAAAAATCTGTCTTATGCAGAAAATTTGAACTTTATAAAATGCTGAGAAGTAGATGACATGAGTATGAAGGAAAAATATATATACTCAAAGATTGTTGCTGTTACAGGTGTCATTTTGACTCTATTAGTTCTGGGACTATTGATAATCTTCTGCCTAGGAGTTGAAGCTGAGATAGTAAGTGGATCCATATACACTGGGTTTAATGACCACTGGGGTGCAAAAGGAAATGTGAAGTCACCTGTTATCATTACGAGGGAGGTAACAGTTGAATCAGGCACAAAATTAGTTATAGATCCCCATACTTTAGTTCTCTTTACAGGCGATGGATGCATTAAAGTCAAAGGAGGAGAACTGGTTGTCAAGGGAAAAGAGGATGATTGGATAATTTTTGCGAGGTTAGATAGATTAAATAGAGAGGAACATAGGGACATAATCGGAATCAGAGCAACATTTGAATACTGCTATTTTGATAGGTTAAAAGGTATTACAATTTGTGATGGAGTAGTAAAAAAGTCTATTTTTAAAGGAATTCAGGGAGGAATCAGTGCTTTGGGTGAAAGCACAATTTCCTCCAATTTGTTCACTGGATGCAAAACATTCTTCTCGCCTCTCCTTCGTGTTAGTGGCAAAAGCTTAGTTGAGAAAAACCTCTTTAAGGGGAATGTAGCAGGCAACATAATACAAATAAATTCTCTGCTTGATACAGACAAAGTAGTTTTAAGCAAGAACATCATCAAAAATAATAACGGAGTGGGTATATCTGTATCTGTATTGGATGGCAAAGTAACGCTTATTGGCAACCTGATTACTAATAATCAAATAGGGATTGATATTGATGTTACAATGGTGGGGGGTAACTTTATCGCCAATAAAAACGCTATTTTCGACAATTCTGAGTACAATGTGAAAAACAGTCCTTTTTCTCAAATCAATGCATTGTACAACTACTGGGGAGATAAGCGTCCCGATGTGAGAAAGTTTAAAGGAAAGATTAATTTTTCCCCTTGGTTGGAAAGATTTCCAGCAGAGGTGCCAATGGAGAAATATTTGGCACCTACTCTAGATTCTCTTATCGTTACTTTAAATCGAATGGCAGAAAGTAAAGATAGAATGATACGGGGTTACGCTGTAGTTTCTCTAGCTGTAGCTCCTCTAAAAGAGTTTACAAAGCAAACGGCAAAGTACAAAGAGGCCGAAGAACATACACCAACTAAGCCTGAAAGCAAATCGAAAAAAGTTCTTACAAATGAAGATGTTGTTCTGCTTGTGGAGGCTGGTCTGAGTGAGGAGGTTATTATTTCTGTGATTCAAAAATCCCCAACAGAATTTGACCTTACACCTGAAGCTTTAATAGAACTTAAACAAGAGGGAGTCAGTGATGCAATAATTAAGGCAATGGTTGGACCTTCTTCTGTTAAACCTCTAGAAAAAGCTCCTACGGGAACAGTGGTAGTTATGAGTGAGATTGGGGAAGCTGAGGTCTATTTAAGCGACGAGTATCTTGGGAAAGTTAATGAGGAGTTAGTTTTGCCTGCTGGTGTTCATACATTGAAGATAGCCTATAAGGATTTCACGATAGAAAAAACTGTAAAAATAAAACAAGGGTGTAAAGCGACAGTCAAAATTTCTTTTCCCGGGAGACTGCATATCATCACTTATACTTTTGCCAAGACTGATATTTATGAGAGTGATCTTGATATATCCATCGAAGGTGAGGAGGCCGTGGCTTTCAATATTAAGACAATGGAAACCTCAAAAGGTCTTTTTGATTTTAATGCTCCAGAGGAGGTGACTGTAGAGAAAAAGTTACTCCTTAAACCTGGGAAATATAAAATGTTTATAGTCTATGCATGGGACAGTTCTCTTCATAAATACTCTCGTGAATATACCTTCTCAATATACCCTGCTGAGACAACTTTGTTAAAGACGAAGATGGATACATTAGGTGGGGCTTTTTTTATAGAGATTTTCGAAAAAGGGAAAAAAGTTTTTGAAGGAAGATAAATATTATAAAATATATAGAAGGGAAAATGCCGCCAACCGCTCAAGATTTTCAGAATGAACTTGATAGGTTATTCATGCAAGCTCAGCTACAAAACAAGCCCTACATTGATGTAAAGTCAGGAGATCTTCACAGAAAGGTAGGGGGCTACCCTGGACATAATCACAGAATGCCTGTGTGCTGTGAAGTGATGCTACGGAACATGAGAAAAGGAGATCAGATATTGCAACAACCGCCTAAGGGATTGGGGGCTACATTGGTGATTAGGTACAGCTTGCCAAGATAGTAGATATTACATGCCTTAAATTGAAAAAGGATTAGAAGATAAGTGTTAAGTATGGACAAAGACCCAAGGATTAAGGCTTTGTTGGATTTCGGTAAAAGAATCTATCCTCGTGACTTATTTCCAGTTCGGTGTGAGGAGGCTGCTATTCTGATAGAGAAAAATCCTTTTGCTTTTACCCTTGCTGCTGTTTTAGACAGAGGAACGAAGGCTGAGATTATATGGATTGTTCCATACTATATTCAAAAGTATACGAGTGATTTAAATCCTCATTTTTTTGCAAATAAATCAATTGTAGAGCTGGAAAATATCTTTCGGAATCTCCCGGAGAAACCTCGGTACATAACCGATGCCCCAAGAACTGTCAAGGAGCTATCGGAAATGGTGTTGAATGAATATAATGGGGATGTAACAAGAATATGGAAAGGTAAATCAGCAAGCTATGTCAAAAGAACATTCCAGCGTATTTATGGGGTAGGCCCAGGTATTGCCTCAATGATAGTTCTTCTCCTGGAAAAATGCTTCAAAGTTCACTTTAAAGACGTTGACCACAAGAGTATGGACGTAAAACCTGATGTACACATAGTCCGAGTTTTCTACAGGCTTGGTCTAATTAAGAATCCAAATCCTACCGAAGCAGTGGAAGCTGCAAGAAGGTTTAACCCGGAATATCCAGGAGCACTTGATGCACCTACATGGGTTGTAGGCAGGAAATGGTGTATCTCTGTTCTGCCTCGATGCGAAGAGTGTCCCCTTGAAAATGTATGTCCCAAGAATATGGACGAGAAAAATTTAAATTTGAACAGAAAATGTTATAGGTATAAAGATGATAATAATAATTACTCCTTGCTCGGCAAGGAAAGATGATTCTGTCCCAATCAGCGTCGGGTCAAAGGTAACTCAGCCATCTGACTATTTGGAT
>CAZFGQ010000138.1:0-3920 GCA_964518675.1 uncultured Spirochaetota bacterium | reverse complement strand
TTGCCTGTTCATAGTTAAGAGCCATAGGTTTCTCTACCAATACATGTTTTCCTGCTTGGAGAGCTTCAATTGTTACCAAATGATGTAAGTGATGAGGAAGACAAATAACAACTGCTTCTACTTCATCATCTTTCAGGAGGTCATGATAGTTGGAATACCTTTTTTTAATCCTTGTTTCCTCACTAAATCTTACTAATCTCTCTTCATTTGTGTCTGAAATTGATACAATTTCAACTTGTTCCCTCAAATTCTGACAGGCTCCATGGTGACCAGCAGATACACGCCCACAGCCGATAATTCCTAATTTTACTTTTTCATGCATAACTTACCTTTCTTATTTTTTAGACGTGCTTGGGGTTCGGCAAAGCACTATATTATGTAAATAAATGTATCCCCATCAAAGCTTCTTGATAAGCTCCTGCAAATATCTCATAGCCACAGGACAAATCTCATGTGGTGGGGATGTTGCATATTCTGGCCGGGTTACTTCAATGGAAATGAAACGGTTATATCCTTTGTCAATCACTGGTTTTAAAAAATCAACCAGAGGAATAATTCCCAGACCAGGGTATAGCCTATGCTTATCTTCCAGATTTTGTAAAGGGAGATTTTCACAGTCGCTAACGTGTAAAATAAGGATAAGTTCTTCAGGAATGGAGGCAATGTCCTCGATTGTAGCCTGGTTTCGATAAAACTGAAAAGTATCAAAAACAATTCGGATGTTAGACACCGTTGCGCGATTGATTATTTCCATAAGTTCCAGTGGACCTCGGATTGTCTTTTGGCCACCCAGGCTTTCAATCCCGCACAGTAGATTTAGTGACATGATCGTTTCCGCATATTCTACGGCAACCTCTATGAAGGAATCAAACGATTTGTTATGATCTATCGATTCGTTCCGGGGTTCATCAAAAGAAAAAGCAAGGCCCTGTACCCCCAGATAAGTGGCTATTTCTGCATGTCTTTTCACTTTTTCCAGTGAGGCTTGCTTTTGTGTGGCGGGGCCAAGAACAACCATTTCATATGGACCAAGTGTAGGAACTTTTAATCCATGATCTTCCAATGTAGTTTTCAGTTCTGATACAGAATGATTGCGCAGGTAATTATCGAGCTTCCATGTTTTCAGCTCCAATCCCACGAAACCGGCGGAGCTTGCTGCGATAATGTCTTCTTCCAGGGTTGAATACCGAGTAGTTGTGCCATTATACGCCGGTAATAACTCGGCCATCTTGATCCTCCTGCTGTACTATATGAATAATATACCTTCTTGTCTCTCTAACATCACATGCTCCTTTTTGGAACTTTCACCTTGTAAGCAAAAGTGAACATATTGGTGCTTGCTTAAACAATGCCATTTTATCTTCGGTAAGTACTATTTTTTAAAATAAAAGCATAGAAAAACAGCGAGTTTTCATTCACCGGGAAATTTTTGCTTCTCTTTCAGATTAAGGTTGAATTAAAAGCAAACAATTCCGCTTAGGTGAAACACTTGTGTCTTTTAAGGCGATGAGCATCACTCGTATGGTAATTCAGTATATCGTGATCATAGATTGTGTCAAGATCACGCATCAAGCTATCTAAAAAGTAACCAAAGAAGTGGTCGGTGTACCATTGAAAATGTAACTTTTTGTCTTGAGCCAGGGGGTTATTTTTTAAAAGCCTTTCAAAAAAGATATCCCAGTTTCAGACCATGATTACTTGACAACTATAAGAGATAAGATATATTATATCTGACAATTGATATATATAACAGATGTAGAAACTTTTAAGTAACAATCTCTAACTATTAAACGGTAGAAAGAACACGATGCTTAAACGGATTAAAAAAGAGCAGACCCTGGCTGAGTTAGCTTTAAAAGAGATAAGAGATTATATAGTGCGGGCAAATTTAAAACCAGGAGATAAACTCCCTTCTGAAGCTGAACTTGTCCATCAACTGGGTTGTAGCAAATCCTCTGTTCGAGAAGCTCTTAAAAGTCTGGAGGCTTTAGGAATTATAAAGATAATCCATGGAACAGGAGCTGTAGTCAATAAATTTGATTTTAGCGTTATTTTTGAAAATCTACCTTACCATCTTCAAGTGAGCAGGCACGATTTGCAGGAACTATTTGAAATAAGAGAAGCGTTTGAGATTTATTTTCTTGATAGAGCTATAAAGACAATCAACTCTCAAGAAATCTCTCAGTTAGAAAAATTAGTACAAAAAATGGAAGAAGCAGCCAGAGAAGGAAAAAGCTTTAGTCGAGAAGATTTTATGTTTCACCAATTATTATTTGAATCTTTAAATAATGCCGCTGCTCTTAAACTCATGCGGGTTTTCTGGGATTTTCTATCCAGATCTCGTTGTATTCCTGCTGACAGTACTGAGCCTGTTCCCACGGCGGAAAGTCACAGAAGAATCTTAAATGCCATAAAAGAGCACGATGTCATTAAGGCACAAAAAGCTATGAAAGATCATTTCTCTGAGATCAAAAGAAGGTTTCAAAATAAGGAATAAAAACACAAACGGGATTCTAAAAGGGGAAAGAGGAGGTTTTATTGTGGAAAATAAGATGATTAACGAGGTGAAACATAAGCTGTCAGAAGGTAAAGTTGCTTTTGGACCTTGGGTTCACATAGGTCATCCAGATATTGCAGAAATTCTTTCTTTAGTAGGATTTGATTTTGTCATTTATGATACCGAGCACACTCCTTTAAGTTTAGAGAGTATTCAAAACATGATGCAGGTGATGCATGGATCCAGGGTGGTACCCTTGGTACGAGTTGCATGGAATGATCCGGTCCTAATCAAGAGAGTTTTAGATTTAGGAACCTATGGGGTGTTTATCCCTTGGGTAAACAAACGAGAAGAGGCAGAGAGAGCGGTAGAGGCCTGTAGATATGCTCCCAAGGGAATAAGAGGATGTTCTCCTCGAAGGGCCTCTCAATATGGATTAAATTTTCGGGACTACTTTGAAAGGTTTGCCCAAGAGGAAATCCTGATAATAGTACAAATTGAAACCAAGGAGGCTATTGAGAACTTAGACGAAATTCTCTCTGTAGACGGAATTGATGTTGCATTTGTGGGACCACTTGATCTTTCTGTTTCATTGGGAGTTCCCAAGCAATGGGATGCTCCGATTCTGAAAAATTCTATTCAAAAAATTGTGGAGAAGTGCAAGCAGTATAATGTTGTAGCTGGTATTGATGTTCAGAGCGTAGAAGATGCTAAGAGGTATATTGAACAAGGATTTCAATTTATTACATTTTCTTCTGATACCGATTTTCTTCTCTCCGCTGCAAAGAATGCATATGCAAGACTTGGCAAATTGTCATAAAGATAAGATCAGACGTAGAATGAAGACAAGAAGTTTGGAATTTAAGAGAAAAAAATTGAGAATCTCATTACTTGAAGTGAAAAATAATTATTTTGCTCAGAATGAAAAGGTAATCATATTCGCTTAGATTGGTCAGATGATAGCGCGGGAATTGGTTAAGTCATACAAATATTATGAAACAAATGATATTCTGTAGCACTTAATATTCTGTAGCGCAAGGAGGTTATGTGAATATGTCTACTCGAAAGATAGAATTTAATAAGTATTTGCAAGTTTTTTTAACTTTTTTCTTTCTGGTTGTCGGCTGGCAAGTAATAGTTGTTGGACTAAAAATTCCAGACTGGATTTTACCTTCTCCCGCAGATGTTATTGCTACTTTAGCCAAAACATGGGGAATCGCGATAAGTAAAAACGCTATTGTAACCACAAAAATTATTTTGGGAGGATTTGGTATTGCGGTAGTTGTGGGAATACCCCTTGGTCTTGCTATTACATCCTCAGAGGTTTTCACCCGTAGTGCCTATCCAGTGATTGTTTTCTTTCAACTTATTCCTAAAATTGCTCTTGGTCCTCTTTTTGTCATCTGGATGGGGTTTGACTATA
>CAZFGQ010000137.1:0-3991 GCA_964518675.1 uncultured Spirochaetota bacterium | reverse complement strand
AATTCCACAACAACCACACGGGGCCATCCCACCTGCAACAACCATCCACAAAGGGTGTATAATTGGGATCATCAGCCGAAAGAGTTGGAATACCATATTTTCTCCAGAACTCATCCTCATTCAATAGGTGTTTTACCAACCTTTTCGCCCGTTCCTTAGTGGCAATTCTAGACCACATTGGTAAAAATCCTATTATTTCTTTCCTTTTCAGACTTTTACCCTCAAAAATAAACGAATTGTCTTTCATATTTACATGAAAATAAAAGCCTTCCTTTTCGTCCCACATATGTTTATTAACCAACTCCGCAATTTTTCTATGTCTGTTCAGCCACATCTTTGCATCATCGTTATATCCGAGCTCTGTCGCCATCAGGTGGAGGTGATAAACTTCATTTGCCACTTGACAGGTTAGATCAAGAGCATCAAGCTCATCCGATATATCTCGCCCTTCATCTTCACCCTCAGAAAAAAGCTGAAAAACTACATTCCATCCGTCTCTGACGTTCTCAATTATTCCATATGGGCCCCATTCAAACATCCCATCTTTATCCTTATCTCTCATCTGGTAAAGATACTCTACGTAATCCTTCCCGGCTTTATAAGCGTCTTTCAGAAATTCTTTATCTTTGCTAACTTTATATATCTCCCAATTTGTCCATGAGAAAAACGGGGCCGAAGTTGTAGCAACACCCCTATAAGGATACACTTGAGGACCTCTAGGACCATGTCTATAACCTATCAACCCATCTGGATATTGTTGTTCCATATAAACCCTCTGAGAACCCTGAGCAGAGATAGGATCCAGATAGGCATATGCCATCATTGATATAGATTCATGCATAACTTGATGCCCATGTCCCCACCCCCATATAGGATTTCTTGAAAACACATAAAAATTATAACTTGTTTTCCCAGATGGCAGAAGCATACTCTGGCGAACTAGGTTAAATGAGCTTATATATACTAATTTCTCATCTTTAGATTTGAATCTAATTCTCGGAATACTTTTAAACAATTCGACATTCTTATCCACAAAACCCTGAACATCCAGGGTAGAGGCATTCCCTATTTCCTTTTCAAGGGTGGTCAGGTCATTATTAATATCCTGACATCCCCTCAATAATCTAACACGTTTTACAGACCCCGGACTTAACACAAGCTCATTCTGGACAGAAACAAACTCAGCATATCCCGTTCTTCTTTCATTAAGACTGGTAACCAACTGGTGTACTTTACTTAATCGTTTAACCATAAAATAGAAATCCTTTTTCGAAGCCCCTTCCCCAGTACCAAAACTTGTTGGCAAAGGCTTACTGGTCAAAATGTTAATATAATCAGTGGGATATGGATATCTATCATACAAATTACTGTGTAATCTCTCAAGAGGTTCATAATGTGAAAAGTAGTAGAATCCCTTTTCATCATCAAACTTTAATACATGTAGGCGATCATCTGGCAAATGAACAGTAGAGTACAAAAATAGGTTTACCTCTTTCTCTGATTTATTCTCTATCACCATATCGATTAAAGCAACAGAAGAACTGTATACAAAAAAAACAGCCTCAACTTCAACCCCCTCAAATGGGCTAAATTTCAAAACGGCCATATCCGGAAAAGAGGCAATAACTATAGGTTTTTTATAATACTTCCAGATATCATCAATAACAACACCATTTATCTTCCAACAAATAAACCAGTCACCCGCATACTGACTGGTAAAAACAATTGGTTCATTTTCAGAGAAATAATTCATAAAATATGCCTTATCTCCATACAATCTTGATCTTTCAATTGCCGCAGCGTATGTTGTAAAAAGCGGATCATCCGGTTTTGCATTCAAAATCAGATATCTATCTGTAATCTCAAAGCATAATAGTGACTCAAGAAGCAACAAAATTACAATGATCGATTTGGCTAATTTCCTATGACTCATTATTCCCTCAAAAAATCACTTTCTTACCGGAGTTATTATAAGCTTGTTATCAAAGTCTATAACTCTCGCAAAAAAGGCATATCCCCCAAAGTTATTTTCAATCTTTAAAAGAAGAGTATTCCATCCTTTCTTCAAGTGAATATTAATTCTATCTTGATCAGGCTCCGAAATTCTCACTAGTAGCTTTTTATAAACAGGCTTTCCATTAACAAAAACTTTTATACCGTCATCAGACCCGATCAATAGTGGCACATCTCTCTCGTCGGGAGAATATATATAGGTAAATGCATAGGTTACCACCAACTCATATGGTTTGACTTTATCCCATAAATGGAACCTACCATCTTTTGGAGTCTTATAAAGTTTCCACGAAACCAGCTGGCTATCAGCACCTACATAAACTTTTTCAAAATTTATCTCCCTTTCAGGTGGATATACGATATCCAGCCCCAGTCTCTCTTTCTCTGACCTTCTTGGATTCGGAAAGGGACCTATTATATACCATTCGGAAATATATTTTCTGTCAGGTTCAACATGTAACGCATCTATTCCAATTGCATAACCAGATGACTTCTTTGCCTTACCGGTACATTTAAAACTTAATTTTATCTTACCTTTTTTATCAGGTGTGATCGATTTTAGAGATACTTTACCTGCAGGTACAACTGTTTCAGAAAACCCTTCTATCTTTCCTAATGTTTTTCCATTAGCAAAGATTTTATAGTTTCCGTAATCCTCTCCCTTTGTATAATAAACATCAAGGTTGTACTTATCTTCTTCCAGACCATCCAAAGTTATATAAAACTCTCTACCTTTTCCTCTGGTTGTCACTCTTAATTGTTTCAAACCACTCCAATCTGGACCGTAATCAGACATATCTTCTATAGAATACTCAATATTTCTCCCTTTCGGTTTAAAATCCTCACCTTCAATCACATCTGCTGGTACAACAACTCTCAATGGTATTCTCAAACTTGCCTTTATCATAGGAGGAAATGGCTTATGCGGTTCTTTCTGGTACCAGTAGGCGGTGCTCGAATAATCTACAACCTCAGTATTCGCATGTCCATGTTCAATTGTAAACTTTAAGGATTTATTAAAAGGAATAGCATCCCCAACATGAAATCTATAAGCAGCTATCCTCGCAAGAGAATCATCTTTTATTATCAAACCGTGGTATGGAGCACAGAATTCGCCTTTATTAAAATACCAGCCCGAAGTAAAGTAATCCTCCGTACCTGTACCATACACAGATGGAAACTTCTCTCCATCTACATAAACCATTTCATCACCCTCAAGAAACCATAGCCTTCCATCATAACTCTGCATATTCATATTAAGCCCAACAAACTGACCCTCTCCTTCTGCTTCTAAAACAACATAGTTCTTTTTACTATTCATCTTTATATCTCTTTTCCAAAAAGCATGAAAATAACCAACATTTTCAGGTAACTCCTCCTTTACCTTCTGATAGTCTATATGATAGTAAAAGGCATAAACTTCCATCCCGGTTTCGTTAACCACTTCAATCTTTGCAGATTTGTTAAAAGGCATCGGAAAATAACAATAATATCCTCCGCTACTCATTCCCACAAATTGAGATACATAATGCCGATATTCAAAACCGGTACCAAAAAAGTCACCAACAGGAACTTCCACAGAAGGATTTTTCTCACCGTCCCAATACATTCTTAATAATATTCTCCTTAAAAAATATGGATCACGAGAATCTATCGTAATCCATATCCTTGTTATAATACCGGGCCCATCTATATTTGCTATCACTCTCGTTTCGTCAGGTTTAAGATTAATTCTATCATCATTACCACCTGTCCTGTCGAAACTGGATATCTGATATAACCTAGAATCTCTCAAAATCGGTAGAGACCAGGGAGAAAAAAACAGCAGCTCACTTGACTGAGCAAAAATAACTACAGTAGCCGGAAAAAATAAAACAATCAGTTTACAAAACCTCATAATTACTACCCCCTTACTCAACCTCTATTTTTATAACCTTACGAGTGAAATCTGAATTGGCCTGTGGAAAATCAATTTTCA
>CAZFGQ010000136.1:0-4038 GCA_964518675.1 uncultured Spirochaetota bacterium | reverse complement strand
TATGGTGGCCGGGATGTTCTTGATTTGAACATCAATGATATAGAAGGGATTGAGTTAATAACAGGTGCGTTTAATGCAGAGTATGGACAGGCACAATCCGGGGTAGTGAATATTACAACGAGATCAGGGAGTAATAAATTTGAAGGAGGGATTGAATATAAAACGTCTGAGCTGGATTTTTTAAAGTCTTATCCATTTCAATACTTATCTTTGTACGCTGGAGGGCCAGAACCTATTACAACAAATTTACTGCCTGTTATTAATCTAAAAATCCCGGGTAAAGTTAACTATTTTGTGTCGACTAACTGGATATTTGATGAAACCCCATATTCAAATGGAAGGAACAGAGATTTTATTGAAACATTGAAGCCTCTAAAAATAAAAGAAAAACAGGATAATTCGATAAATTTCAACTCCAAAATTACGTGGAGGTTGAATCCCAGTCTTAGAATGATTCTTAGTTATCATGGTTCATGGAAGTCATGGACGTCTTTCGATTGGTTATGGAAAAATTATCCTGATCATATGGCAGAATATTCGCGCAGTACCCAGAATTTTATCTTTAATTTTAATCATACTATTTCAAAATCTACTTTTTACAACTTAAATCTTGGCTATCTTGAAGTTAAGTATAGAGGGTCTTTTGATGGTATGAGGCCACCTGATTTCTGGATATTTGTTAAAGATAGTGTCCAATATAATTATTATGAGTACATTTCGAAATTCGGTAATGAAGCTCCAGATGCTGTGTATTCAACGGTAGAAGCCGCTGCTATTGACCCATATGGTTTTATTGATAGCAGAAGTTATCAGACGATCTGGAGGGATGACTTTACTCGTACATTTACTTTGAAGGGGGATTTTACGTCTCAAGTACATCCAGAACATCTGGTAAAAACTGGGCTTGAAGTGAGATATAATGATATACATTACGTTGATATACAGGATGGAGGGGTAAAGCTTTCAGATTATGGTAATTATGTTTTTAATAAGGATAAAGAATTCCCTCCGCCAATTGGTCCTTATAAAGAGTTTGGCCAGAACCGTTGGGTATTTGATGCCTATCCTGTTATTGGTGCATGTTATATACAGGATAAGTTTGAGAAAGAGTCGTTAATAATTAATGCAGGTGTGAGAGCTGACTGGTTTATGCCAGGCCCTACTGTTTTTGATAAGGATTGGAAGAAGCAGTGGGAGGATGCGACTGGTCTTGAATCTGACTGGCCATGGATAAGGTATAAGATAAGTCCGCGATTTGGGATATCTTTTCCAATTTCAGTAAGTACAGTTCTTTTCTTTTCATATGGCCACTTCAATCAGTTACCAGAGTTGCAGTATTACTATCGTGATCCATACACGGGCGGTTTTACTGGTAATCCTCATCTTGATTTCGAACAAACTATTTTGTATGAGTTTGGTTTTACTCACGAAATTTCGAGATATTGGGGAATTGATATTAAAAGTTATACGAAAGATATTTCTAATCAGGTTGGGACTACTAGGTTGAAAGCAGCTTTGGGTTTGCCGGTAGACCTCTATGATAATAAAGGGTATGCTAGAGCCAAAGGTATAGAAGTTAAACTGATTAAGAATTATTCCAATTTTTATTCGGGAAGATTGACTTATACTATTCAATGGGCAAATGGTTACTCTTCCTCTGCTTTTGATGATTACATAAGATCTATTAATGATTTTCCTTATCCTATTAGAGAAAGGAGACTCAGTTGGGATATACGACACCAGATTTTGTTACAATTAACCATTTCATCACCCGAGGGAAGATCTATAGAAATGGCTGGCATAAAGCTACCTGATAATTGGGATTTAACAATTCTTTCAAAATTTTCTTCCGGGCAGCCTTATACGCCGGGGTCTTTTGATCCTGTAGAACTTCAGAAGAAAGAAAACACGGAGACGGGGCCACCAATATATAATACTGATATCAAATTTAGAAAAATGTTCAGAACCGGAGGCTTGACCTGGTCTTTTGTAGTGGATATTTACAATGTTTTTGATACAAAGAATGTTCAAATAGCGTATGGTTTCAATAATTGGACAGGGAAACCATATAAATATGGTGATATTAATCCGGAAGGCTTTGATAGATATTATGATTGGTGGACAATGTACCGGCTACTTGATCCAAGACGTTTCTCTTATGGAAGGTATGTAAAGATGGGCCTGTCTATAAACATTAGATGATGTATCTGTAGATTAAGCAGGGATGTGTACTATGGATAAGAAAACCAAAGTCTTTTTGATACTGTTAATTTGCACCTATGCAGTTTTTGCCCAACAGCGGGTTTCTCTTGATTGGAAAATGCATAATGTGGGTAAGGTACGACAGTTCGTTTGTAATCTGGGTACTTTGTGGCCTACTGGATATTTATTAGGAGACTTTACGGGGTTGATTTATTGTGAGTTTCCTCCCAATAGTCATGAGGAACATATTGGTGAAGGTGGAATATGGGTTGGCGCAATTGTGGGGGAAGATACTTTGGTTTCGGTTACCACGAGCTGGCATAGTTCAGTTGAGTTTTTTCCCTCGGAAAACCTATGGGATACTGTATGGGTTGTAGGAAGGGGAGAAGTTGTTGATATTCCCTATTGGCCAGGATATACGGGTTTGTCTGATCAAGACTTTGTATGTAGATTTGGTGACTATCATATCTTAAACGTAGGTAGCCATCAACCTTTGTATATTGATGTAATTCAAACAAGTCATGCATGGAGTTCGTACCCATTAGATGAATTTATAGTTTATCAATATTATGTTACCCCTACGAAGGATTCCCTGGATCTTAAAGATGTTTATATTGCTTATTGGCTTGATGGAAATGTAGGGTATCGGGGACAAGGTTGGGATTTTGCTCTTGATGATTATTCTATCTATTTAAAGGATGAGCATATGGGGGTAGCGATGGATGAATCCGGGCATACAGATGGTGATGCTTATAGCCCTATTGGTATAAAGATATTTCCCCCTGATGGATATGACGCCGATGAATTGAAATGGTCCTTCAATTGGATATTGAATCCTACGACTGGTCCTCCCTCAAGAGATCCTGACAGATATCTTGAAATGTCATCAGGAAAGATTATGTCTGATCAAAAGGAAGCGGTAGGGTCACAATTTTTCATTTCTTTTGGTCCTTTTGATTTGCGTTGCGGTGATACGTTGCATTTTAAGGTGGGTGAAGTACTTGGGAGTGGTTATGATGGCATGATTAAAAATCTAAAAAGATTAAAATGGCTTGTAGGAAATGATTTTCACGTTCCATCTCCACCACCTCCACCACCTTTAAAAGTTACACCGATGGACAAAAAAGTAGTACTTAACTGGAAACCACTTGAAGGTGAAGTAAACCCTGAGACTTATACGGATCCTTATAGGTCGGATTCAGTTGATACACCTTTTGAAGGATATAGGGTATATAAAAGTACAGTAAGTATTAATGGGCCGTGGACTTTGTTAGCTGAATATGACATTGCTGGTGATGGATTTGGAAATGAGTATGGTATTGAATATGAGTATGTTGATGTAGGACTGCTGAATAATTTTGACTATTACTATACTGTTGTAGCGTTTTCGAAACCTGATACTGTTAGTGGTTTCCCATCGCAGGAGTCAAGCTTGACAGCAAATGCTGTTAGAGTTGTACCAGGAACAGAACCACCTGAGAGTGTGGGTAAGGTAGCTGTAGTTCCAAATCCTTATAGAGGTGATATAGCTTACCATCAATATAATCCGCCATGGGAGAAACCAGCTGGATCCAGAGAAAGATGGATGGAGCAGGATAGAAGGATACAGTTTATTAACTTGCCGAGAGATTGCACTATAAAAATATATACTCTGTCTGGTGATCTTGTTTATACTATAAATCACAAAAGTGAAACTGTTGGATATGAGGATTGGAATCTTACATCAAGTGTGGGGCAGGCTATTTCTAGTGGAATATATCTTTTTACTGTCCAGGATAATAGTACAAATGAGATACAAGTTGGAAAGTTTGTGGTTATCAAATGATAAGACACATT
>CAZFGQ010000135.1:0-4336 GCA_964518675.1 uncultured Spirochaetota bacterium | reverse complement strand
TAACAGTTTCTTCTACAGATACATCCGTGGTATTGACAATAAAATCCGCCACAGAGAAGTAGATTGGCTCTCTAAGTTTTAAAAGTGTCTCTATTTTATATTCTCTGAGGAGTGGTCTTTTTCTATCCTCTGATATCCTTTTCATTATATCCTCTAAGGAAGCTGTTAGCAGCACAATCCTTCCTTTTTTTCTCAATCTTTCCACATTCACAGGGTTCAGTACCACACCACCACCACAGCTTATCACAGCATTTTTCCTTTTTGCGATCTCCTTAATAACATTGACCTCCAGTTCCCTGAACCTTTCCTCACCCTCCTCCTCAAAGATCTGTGGTATGCTCTTTCCATACCTCCTCTCTATGAAGAGATCCGTATCTATAAAATCTTTTTTCAGTTCCTCAGCGAGTAGTTTTCCTATGGTACTCTTACCTGTTCCCATAAAACCTGTAAGAACTATGTTCAATGAGACACCTCCTCAAAGAATCTCTCATCACGTTTATCGGAGGATCTTTTCCTGTCCATATCCTCAAAGACTCTGCTGCCTGATGAATAAACATTTCTATTCCATTTATTGTTCGAGATCCTCTTTTCTCTGCTTCTCTGAGCAGCTTCGTTTTTACTGGATTGTAAACTGTATCTATCACTGTAATATCTGAATTCAAAATTTCTGGGTCCACAGGAGAGAGGTTCTCATAAACACCCTTCATTCCAAGAGGTGTGCAGTTTATCAGTATCTCTGTTTCCTCAATCTCTTCCTCGATCTCATTCAATCCTCCAGCTCTGATTCTTTTTCCAGTTTTCTCTGAGATCTCTTCAGCCCTCTCTATCGTTCTATTGAGTATCACTATACTCCCTGCATCATTGAAAACAGCAGAGACAACAGCTTTGGCTGCTCCCCCTGCTCCAAGGATAAGAACTTTTTTATCCTTTATATCAACAGAATTTTCATGCAGGGAACGGAGAAAACCTGTTACATCCGTATTGGCACCGAATAACATGCCATCTTTCATAAAGACTGTATTGACAGCTCCTATTTTTTTCGCCTCGTCTGTAAGCTGATCCAGATACTTTATAACTGTCTCCTTATGTGGATGTGTTATATTCATACCTATAATTCCATTTTTCCTCATGGAAAGAATGAAATTCCCTAAATCTTCCTTTTTAACCCTTATTTTTTCATAATAAATATTTTTTAATCCTATTGCCCTGATCGCAGCATTATGAATCACAGGACTCATGGAATGAGAGATCGGGTCTCCAATGACACATAATTTTTTCATGGAAACAGAACCTCCCTTATCCTCCTCATCTCTTCAACACTTATCTGTCCAGGTCCTGTTCTTTCATCCACAGAAGCATAGATGAATGGAGCCCCATATGAACATGCAGCTATCCTCGTAAATCTACCTTTCTCTCCCATTGAAAATGCAATTAGAGGAAATTCATATTTTTTTGCATATAAAAGCATCTCAAGTATCAGATGACACTCCTCCATGGAGTTTGCTGTTGTCACTATCTTTCCTATGTCTGCTCCTTCTCTCCTCTCTTTTTTCATGATCTCAATCAATTTATTTTTTTTCGGTGTTTTTTCAAAATCATGGAAGGAGATTATAACACCGCAATCATTACTCTTTGCATACTCTATGAGATCCTTTTTCAGGGAGGTTTCAGTTCCGATCTCCAGATCGATCATTGTGCATTCGGAGTCTATGGCTCTGAAAAGATATTCAATCCTGTCATTTTCATCGCCCGCAAAGTTTCCGCCACGGAGGAGAGAACGGTTTGTTGCAATGATTGGAAGTTTGCTGTTTTTATATATATCTTCCAGATTCTCTATTTTCTCCATGTAATCCATTCTGTGCTCTATTAGATCCGCATCTATATTCTTAACGAGATTGATGCATTCTTCTTTTGTTTTTTTTGCTACACATGCACAGATCTTCATCTCAATCCCTTTATGGTTTCCAGAAGAATTTTTTTCGGAATATTATCTCTGATGACCACATCTCCTATCCTTCTCGGCAATACAAAATTAATTTTAGAATTTTTTACTTTCTTATCAAAATGCATTATTCTGATCAGATCTTCTACATCGAAATCTGAAAGATTTATGGAAAAACCTGCTCTTTTGATCAATCTCTCCTGCCTCTCCACATCATTGAAAATCCCGAGTTTTTCTGCTATCCTTCCTGCTGCACACATTCCAATGGCCACAGCCTCCCCATGGGAAATGGCAAAGTTTGAAGCTGTTTCAATTGCATGACCGATTGTGTGTCCGTAATTCAGTATCCTTCTGAGTCCTGTTTCTCTCTCATCCTTCTCAACTATATCAATCTTTATTTTGCAGCATCTGTAAATTATCTCCTCCAGAAAGAGGGGGTCTGACTCGAAGATATCATCCATTCTCTTCTCAAGGAGAGAAAAAAGGGAGGGATCCCCTATAACACCATACTTTATGATCTCTGCAACTCCATTCTTTATCTCTCTTTCCGGCAGTGTCTGGAGAAGATCGGGATCTATGAGAACTATTTCAGGATTTTTGAAGACTCCCACTATATTTTTGAAATTGAGATAATTGACAGCCGTTTTCCCACCTATACAGCTATCTACCTGCGCTAAAAGTGTGGTGGGAAGATGAATGAGGGGAAGACCTCTCAAAAATGTTGCAGAAACGTATCCTGCAAGATCTCCCACCACGCCCCCTCCAAACGCTATGACAGGAGTTTCTCTCTCTATCCTGTGGGATATCAGTTCATCGTATATTCTCAGTGCTGTTTCTATGGATTTGCTTCTTTCTGTATCTGGAACTTCAATTAAAAGAATTTCAAATCCGTTTTTGTTCAGATTTTCTTCTAGAATACTTCCATATAATTTATTAACTGTTTTATTAGTTATTATCACTGCTCTCGATGAGAATCCAAGTTTTTTTAAATGCGTTGCTGTGGTACGTAGGATCTTCCTCCCTATGCAAACTCTGTAGCTTTTGCTCATCTCTGCATTAAGGGTGCGCATATCTCCTCCATTCTCCTGAGATGATCCATCATCTCTTCAAAATCTTCTATTGTGAGGGACTGTGATCCATCGCAGAGAGCCTTTGAAGGACAGTTGTGCACCTCAACCATAACGCCATCTGCCCCGGCAGCTATAGCTGCCTTTGCCATGGGTATCACAGCTCTCCTGTTTCCGGTAGCATGGCTGGGATCTATTATCACAGGAAGATAAGTGAGTTCATTGAGAACAGGAACTGCACTGAGATCAAGCGTATTTCTTGTGGCTGTTTCAAATGTTTTTATGCCCCTCTCACAGAGTATCACATATGGATTCCCCTGAACCATTATGTACTCGGCCGAAAGAAGAAATTCTTTTATGGTGGCATTCATTCCTCTTTTGAGGAGCACAGGCTTTCTCTGTTTTCCTACTTCTTTCAGTAAAGAGAAATTCTGCATATTTCTTGATCCTATCTGAAGTATATCCGCATATTTGGTCACCAGTGGTATATCCCTGGTATCCATGACCTCTGTAACTATGGGGAGACCAGTTTCTTCTCTTGCTTTTGCAAGGTATCTCAATCCCTCCTCTCCGAGTCCCTGGAAGGAGTATGGGGATGTTCTTGGTTTGAAAGCTCCTCCTCTGAGTATTGAGCCTCCCTTTCTCTTTACACTCTTTGCAATCTCAAGCACCTGCTCCTCTGACTCAACACTGCATGGTCCTGCAATGATTATTGGTTTTTCTCCAATCACAGCTTCACCCACTTCGATAATCGTCTTTTGCCTTTTAAATTGCTTGCTTGCAAGGATATATGGCTCTGAAGAAGCAAAAAGTTTTTTTACTCCAGGAAGTTTTGAAAGTTTCTCCATTTTCTCAAGATCCTTTGTTATGACAACAGGCTCCGGGAAATCGACATAGAATGTATCTCCATTGTGCTCTGAGATCCTTTCTATTTCTTTTTTTAATTCTCCGGAATTTTTACTCAGCAAAATACCATATAGACTATTTTCGTTCTGCAGTCTTATTTTCACTGTTCTGGAGGGGCGTTCTCCACTCGAATTCATAGTCGTCCCCTCCTATCGCAGTTTTTCTTGTTTTTTCTTCCATGGTGTTTCACCTCTTATCCACAGATATAGGCATGTATGTATATAAAAGCTTTTCGGTGTACTTATATGATCCCGAACATCTTTTACAGAGAATTATCATGATATAATTATATATTTATTTCTCCAAAGAAGCAGGCTCCCTCTGTTCTGAAAGAAAGAATACAGAAAACTTATTATATGCCTCCGTATATGTGATCTCATGTACGTGAAAAAAGCTGATGAAATAAAGAAAGAGATAGTGG
>CAZFGQ010000134.1:0-4439 GCA_964518675.1 uncultured Spirochaetota bacterium | reverse complement strand
AGATTAAACCACCTGAAATCGTGGTTGTAATTTCAGGTGCTTGATTTCTCTACCTTTTTCTTTTCTTCGAACGACTTTTCTCAGCTTTCTTCAACTCCCTTTCCTCTGCTTCTTTGATAACGGCATCTATTTCTTCCAGAATTTTTTCAGGTAGTTCGGGAGGAGAATGGGTCTTTAGGATTTCCCTTGTCTTTTCCTTAATTTTATCTCCCATACTTTTTGCGCCTTTCATGGTTTTCCACTCATTGTATCTCCATCTGTCCATGAATCCGGGAAACCATGTTTCCTTTCTGAAGTTGTTATAGGTATGGGTAGAGGTCACATGTTCACCACCTGGCTTTGCTTTAACAACCTCGTCGACTGCAAGTGTGTATTCATTCACGCTGAATCCTCTGATGATTCTCTTTACCATGCCAATAATTTCATTACCCATCACAAGCTGGAAAAGAGAGCCTGTGGCTCCAGATGCTGTATAACCAACGTCGTGCACCAGATTTGCCCCGGAAAGGGCGGCCATGAGAATACTCATGGCTGCCTCTGCCGCTGCCTGGGCATCCAGTATATGGGAATCAGTGCATCCTGCTGTTCCAAAGACCGGCATACCAATATAATGTGCTACCTCGGCAATCCCTGCCTGCATAACCTGAAACTCCGGACTCCCATAACTGTAAACCGTGGTTTTCATATCCATAATTCCATAGACACCCCCGATTATTATTGGAGATCCTTCCCGGATAAGCTGTGAAACAATAACGCCTGGCAGACTCTCGGCAAGACCCTGGGCAATTGTACCTGCGAGAGTTGCTGGAGCGGTCGCACCAGCTATTACACATGGAGTATATATAATGGGCAGTCTTTTTTTTGCCGCGAATATCGCTTTATTAATTGCTTCCCCTGAATGCACCAGTGGTGGACTCGATTCGGAGTAAAGTGCAATAAATGGTCTTTTTTGCAACTCTTCAAGCCCCCCTGCAATAATGGAGGCAATCTCCACTATATCATTGTACTGATCTATATCAAAACCCCAGTGAACCACGGGTTTGGTGGTATTGGTAACCATCGCTCTGAATGCATATACATCTGATAACGTTAGTGTAACATCTCTGGGAGTTCCCAGATCCATTACAAAATCTATATTCTCCAGATAATCACAAACCTTTGCAACATTTTCATTATCCCCTGTTACGGGAGTTCTCCTCTCCTCTGTGTATACATCCATGTGGTATGTATTTGTTGGGCCCGGGCCAAAATATGTGTTGTTCGAGCCTACCTCCATTGCCTTTTCTCCATTTCTATTGTAGATAAGAATCCGTGAAGGAGCCGTTCTCACTGCCCACTCCGTTAGTCCCGATGGGAACCGTACATTCTCACCATCAATCCAGCATCCACCCTTTTTCAGTATCTCCCTTGCCTCCTGGCTGTAAATTCTGGCCCCTGTTCTTTCCAGTATTTCAACAGCCGCATGGTAAATTTCATCTTTTTGCTGATCTGTCAGAAGTCTGAATCTTAAAGTTTTATTAACCCTGTATCTTGATCTTGTATATTTCATTTTTTTATCCCCATATTTGATTCATTTACTTTCTTCAATTAATTTCAGGACAAGGTCTTTGGCCGAAACTGCATCAGGTGCCCAGCCATCCGCTCCTATTTCCTCAGCGAATTCCATCGTGACAGGAGCCCCGCCAACTATGATCTTGATCCTGTCTCTCAGGCCTTCTTCCTCAAGAACTTCTATGGTATCCTTCATCGCCAGCATGGTGGTTGTTAATAATGCACTCATACCAAGTACATTTGGGTTTTTTTCTTTTACAGATTCAGCGAACTTCTCGGGAGCCACGTCAATACCAAGATCTATTACCTCAATGCCCGCACTTTCCATTATCATCCCCACCAATTTTTTGCCAATGTCATGCAGATCTCCCTTTACTGTTCCGAGAATTATTCTTCCCCTGGATGGTAGGGCACCTCCAACTATTAAGGGTTTGACTATCTCCATTCCTGCTGACATGGCTTTTGCCGACATCAGCACCTCGGGTACGAACATATCGCCGGCCTTGAACCTCTCTCCCACCACATTCATACCGCTCATCAGGCCTTTATTTATAATCTCCATTACATCCACACCTTCATCCACAAATCTCCTTGTAAGCTCAGCCACATTTTCTATTTCTCCCTTGATTACTCCCTCAGCTATTCTTTCTAAATCTGCCACATCACACCTCCTGTAAAATAATTGTTATATAAAAAGTTATAAATCCCCCAAAGGTTATTACCTCACGAAACTCAAGAGCCTGAAAGTGAAATGGGGTATTTTTTCTTCCTGCTTATTCCTGTTTTCATCCATTTGATCAGGCCCGCCACTCCATTTGGATAGAAAATCATGACAAGAATCATTAATATTCCGTAAATTATCATATGCAGCCCGGGCAGGGAGGGGAGTGCTGATCTTAAATATTCAATGAAAAATACAAAGGGAAATGCTACCAGAATTCCTCCCCACAAGCTTCCCCTTCCCCCGATAAATGCTATGGCCAGCACTTCCACAGTTTTTGAGGTGTGCATAACAGCTTTTGGGGTTAAGGATCTGAAATAATGTGCATAGAAACCACCCAGAATGCCTGCAAAAAAGCTGGATAATGTAAAATTGAAAACCCGGTACAGTGTTGGGTTTACACCTGAGGCCCTGGCTGCATCGAAGTTCTGTCCAAGAGCCTTAAACGCCAGTCCGTACTTTGAACTTACTATTATCTTCGAAACGATGTAAATCACCAGAAGCAGAAGAATGGCTATATAAAAATAAGGCCTGTTTGAGGTTGTTTCCAGTAGCCCAACAGGACTGTATCCAAGAGAGCCTCTCGTATATTTAGGGATGTTCCGAACTATTCCCAGCAACGCTATCCCCACAAACCATGCCATAATTGCAGCATATATCCCTCTTAATCTCAATGTCAGAAATCCGAGGATAAATCCCGCAAAACCGGCTATAATTCCACCGATTAACATTCCAAGCCATGGAGAAAGTCCAACCTGGACGGGAATAACCGGTGAAGTATTGGTAAGTATTGCCGAAGTGTAGGCTCCCAATCCGAGTATTGCGGCAAATCCAAAGTTCACAACATTGATAAATCCTGCCGTGAGGTCAAAAGCCACCGCTTCTGCCGCGAGAAAAGCTCCAACGACAAGCCATCTCAGGATGTACTCGTTGTTGAAAGGTGGGATAAATGGTAAGATTAAAAGAACCACCAGCGCTATAATTCCTGCGGTGGAAAATCCAGTTTTTGATAACAGATCTTTTAAATTATTTTTAAAGTCAAACATAATTGCCTCGCATACTCTTAATTCTCAAAAAGTCATTGTTCCTGAATTCCTCTTACCCCTGTTCCAAATATTCCTGAAGGGGCAACTATCAGGATAAACATCATGACGAGTGTGGGTATAACATCTTCCCATGCAATTCCCATAAATTGCTGGGTTGCGGTCTGTAGAAACGCAACAATAAATCCCCCCACTATTGCACCGGAGACGTTACCGAAACCCACAAGCATTACAACAAACCATGCAAAATAGAGGGGTTTTAATCCAACAGTTGGATAGGCCTGGAACATGAAGAGCAAACTTGCCCCTGCCAGTGCGGCAAGTGCTGTGGCAAGCCCAAAGGTCAGTGTATGGATAAAGTCAATATTTATTCCAACCAGTTCAGCTCCGATCTCGTCCTGGGAAACCGCCCTTATAGCCCTGCCTGTTTTTGTCTTTTTTAGAAAATACCAGAAAACAGAGATGCTTATCATGGCAAGAAGGAATGCCACAATCCTGTCCACAGGCATGTGAGCACCAAGAATAATGAGCGGTTTTACATCCCAGTATCTTGGTATTCCCCTGAAATTTGGTCCGAGTATAAGATTGGTACCATAGGAGAGAATGAACGAGATTCCCACTGTTAACAAAAATGCATTCATGACCCATCGTGCTTTTGTTCTCTTTCGAAGAGGGTGAAAAACCAGTCTTTCTATCAGGCTGCCAAGTACAAATCCGGCGATAAAGGCCATTATGAATCCTATAAATGGCCCAACAGCCGACATAAACCTGCTGGGATGTTCGGTCAGATAATTGTGTATGGGAGTAAAAACAAAGTATGCCACATACGATCCCACCATAAAGGATTCACCATGTGCAAAGTTGGGTACATTCATAACACCGAGAATTATGGCAAGTCCCATGGCCAGCAGTGCCCACATTCCACCGGCGATGATTGCATTAAAAACCTGTGATATTCCACCAGCAAACCCAACAACGATGGCAATTCCGAGTGTAACTACAATGGCCACCCAGGCTGCGGTGTTCTTTTTAAACCTTGTAATTTTACTGCTTTTTATTCGCATATTGCCGGTGAACAACATATCGTGTCCGGTGCTATTTTCTTTTCTGATATCACCCATTTT
>CAZFGQ010000133.1:0-4495 GCA_964518675.1 uncultured Spirochaetota bacterium | reverse complement strand
CTTCTGATTATATTCTGCATCTGGCTTCATATCTACCAAAAGATCTCACCCTTATTCTTTTATAAACCAGCCTGAAAATCGGATATATTCATGAATACCTCAACAAGGCTGTTGTAGGATTTCTTGAAAACATCAAACAATTTTCCGTATATATCTACCCGGCCAGGGTCGGGAACACTGATCTCTTCTCTTTTTATAAATCGTGTTGCTTCCTTCAAATTCCGAAAAACACCCGAGGCCAGCCCTCCTATCATGGCAGCTCCAACAGAAGTGGCTTCTTCAATAAAGTTGAGCTTAACCACAGGGACATCGAGAATATCAGCCATTATCTGCCTCCACAAGGAGCTCTTTGCCCCTCCCCCAATAAGCCTTATCTCTCCTGGGCTATACCCCAACTCTGAAAAAGAATCCCGGATGAGCTTCATATTAAAACAAACCCCTTCAAAAACAGCCCTTAACATGTGTTCTTTTTTATGTCTCATATTCAGGCCAATAAAACAGGCCCTTGCATCGGGGTTCCAATAAGGACTCCTTTCACCCATAAGATACGGAAGAAATATAAGCCCTTCTGATCCACATTGAATCCTGGATGCTTTTACATTTAAAATATCATAAACATCTCTGCCCTCTTTCCGGGCAGCATCCAGCTCATAATCACAGAGGGCATTTTTAAACCACTGCAATGAACCTCCACCACTCTGCATTGTACCGGCCGGGAAATACAGTCCCTTTTTAATATGGCAAAAGGTAAAAGTCCTCATCTTTGGATCAAGCACGGGTTTTTCCGTTGCCAGACCCATCCAGGTTGAAGTCCCAAGATATATGTATCCCTCATCCTCAGTCAGAACACCCGCTCCGCAGGTGGCACAAACCCCATCCCCTCCTCCAACACATACCGGCATTCCCTCAACAAGACCACTTTCAGCAGCTGCCTTTTTCCCTATCTTGCCACAAATTGATACGGCTTCCATCACTTCCGGTAGCTTGGAAACAGAAATACCTGTTGCCTTGAGCATCTCTTCCGACCACCGAAGAGTATTTATATCAAAAAGGTTCATCCCTGAGGCGTCAGACAGATCAGTTATAAACTTTCCCGTAAGGCGGTTAAGAAGAAAATCCTTTGGATGTATAAATTTATAAGCAGCTTTGTATACATCCGGTTCATTATCTCTGATCCACATTATTTTTGAGGCAGAATAAGAAGCACTCAATCTGTGGCCAGTAATTTCATAAACACGCTCAGGCGAAACCCTCTTTGCTATTATATCTGCCTGATCTTTACTACGGAGATCAGCCCATATAATACAATTCCTGAGTGGCTCACCATTAGCATCAACTGGTAACGCCGCCATCATCTGTCCAGAAAAGGAAACGGTAACGATCTCAGAAGGTTTTATTCCCGATTTTTCAATTATATTTCTGGTGGTAATACAAAAGCTTCTCCAGTAATCCATAGGATCCTGCTCAGCCCACCCTGGCCTGGGATAATAAGTCTCGTAAGGAGTAAACTCACTGCATAATAGCTGGCCCTCCGAGGAAAAAATTGTAGCCTTATCTCCTGTGGTTCCAATGTCATGAGCAAGTATGTAATCACCCATTTCATTTTCTCCCTGATAATTTTCGACTGATCTTTTATCAAACGACTCAAATTATCCATTACATAATAATTTATAATTCTTAATAATCCCAAAAATAAAAATACATTTTTCGCTCTATACCTATCCAATCGGAATAACTTTTATCCTTCATAAATAAAAATAAACCATATTTATTTCTCAAGCCCCCTCCTCCCTCTTACTCCAGGCTCAGCTTTTACCTTACATTTTCTCAAAAAATCAATATTTCTTCTGACTACTCGTAAATTATTATTATCATAAGTTGAAATGTTAGGCATAGAAAAAAAACAAGAGGAGGTTTTTGCTGGTGGTTAAAAGCTTACAGGAACCAATCTCGGTGACCGAGGCACCAGCCCCATCATCCAGGGAAGAAGCCATTGATTATTTTAAAAATCTGTTCGGCGCTCAAAAGCCGCTTGTGGTTGAACTTGGATGTGGAAACGGACACTTCATAGTCGAATATGCAAAGAAACATCCCGATGATAATTTTATCGGAGTCGAGAAATTGGCTGGAAGAGCAGGTAAATGTCTGAGAAAGATAAAAAATCAAAGCCTGTCCAACGTTGTCGTTTTTAAAGGTGATGCAAAGATCTTTCTGTGGGAATACTTATATGACGAAATGGTTTCCGAGTTTATCGTGCTATTTCCCGATCCCTGGCCCAAAAAAAGGCACCATAAACACAGACTTTTAAAAAAAGAGACCATTCAGATGCTAGCCGACAGACTTATAAAAGGAGGCACTATATCGGTATCCACTGATGACCCGGATTTCTACAACTGGCTAATTGAAGAGTTTGAAAAAGTAAAAACGCTCGAACCTGTAACAGTGAATGTTAAAGGATATCCCTCTGAATATCCCCCCACCCTGTTTCTTCAGAGACATATAAAAGCAGGTAAAGATATCTACTTTTTGAGATTCAGAAAGATTTGAACTTTCATATTTAACCTTGAGTGAATACAAAAAATATCTCAAACCCTACATCTCTGTAATGAAGTCAATTTGGAAAAATTTTTAAGATCATTCTTACTTTCCCTGAAAATTTCTTTTTGGGCTAAAAAAATTCCATTTGGGTCAAAAAAACATAAACAAAAACATTACTTAAAGCTGTAAGGTGTATTATTGTAATAGCTTTAAAACAATAACCTAAAAAGTGGAGGCTATCACAATAACCTCTGACGGTCCTTTTACATTTGAAACAGCTCTTTCTGACGGCACTTCTTATGAAGTTACTGTCAAGAACAACCCAATTGGTCAGAGTGGCTATGTATTGAATGGAAGCGGCATAATATCCGGTGCTGATGTAGATGATGTGGTTGTTAATTGTTACGATTCGGGTTCACTCGATCCAACCTTTGGAAGTAATGGCACAGTAATCCATGATGGCGCAACGAGCACTGGTAGCAATGACTCCGGTTACTATATAACCACGGATTCAAATGGAAAGATCCTGGTTGCCGGAGAAAGCCTTAATAGCTCAGGAAATAATGATATGGTAATTTGGCAATACATACCTTAAAGGCCAATTAAAAGATTGCAAAAAAATTGGTTTCTGATGTTCAGAGAGGTTAATCCTTTAGTTTGTTAAGTTTATCCCTGATTTTGGCTGCTTTTTCATATTCTTCGTTCTCAACAGCTATTTTCAACTCTTCCATCAGGCGCTGCTTCTTTGAAGGTACCGATCTTTTTACTATCTCCTCTGCCCAATTCTTGAGAAAGGCAACCTCTGTTCTGGGATTTTTGCCCGCAGGATCCAGATGCTTGTAGCTTTCTTCGATATTGTTTATTCCCCTATTAATCTCGTTTACAGCCATATCGGGTTTTTTAGCCTTGAGGGCATTGAGTACCTTCGCCCTTGTATTCATCATTAAAACATACGGTCTATACTGTTCGAACTCTTCTATATACTTCTTGTCGGAGGCATATTTTTTAACAAAATCAAACAATCGTAAATTCCTGGCTGTATCCCTCTCAGCTCTCTTGTAATCGCCAAGCTGGAAAAAACAGAGGTACCTGTAGTAGTACTGAATACCCTCCTGTTGAAGTGCATATAAATCATCCTTATCGAGTACAAACCCCTCATCACTCCCGTATTTTCTCTTCATCTTTTCAACTACACTTTCAAAGTAATCAAGAAGGGATGGCTTTCCGTGGGGTCTTTTTCCATCGGGTCTTCCCTCTTCTTCCATCTGCAGGATCCCGAGGTCAAGTCTCATCTGAATCTTGTATCTTCCATCCATCCCTTTGATTCTTCTAACCATCATATCCTGGCGCATATCATATTCCCAGGATCTCAATTGAGGGGTAATGTCAAACTTCTCTGCCCTTTTGATCTGGAATTTCCGGAATAGTTTCCAGAACATATGCTTACCCTTCTAATTGATGTTTACCATAAATTTATTATAACATTCGGTATGTAAAAGAAAAAGTTTTATTTAAAAAAATCATGCTTTTTCATGGATCTCAATAAGTTTATCCAATTTAACAATCTTAAATATCTGCATGATGGTTTCATTGACACCTACAATCTTTACCTTTCCTCCCTTTTTCTGAAGCCCCTTATAGAGAAGTACAATCTTACCAATCCCAGAACTTGTGATTGACTTTAGCTCTGAAACGTCAATTATTACAAGGGAAGGACCCTTTTCTATTATGGAGTTAAATACATCAAGTAATTCATCAACCTGCTCCATATACATGTCGCCTCTTAATTTGACTTTTGTAGTATTGTTCTCTTCACTGACCTTTATATCCATCCCTTCCCCCACTTCATTTACTTTATTCAAGAATAGAACAATAGTTTAACTATTTCAATATTTTTTTACTTAAATCTTGCCCCCGCAAAGGATTCCTGATTAATGTTATAGGATACAAAATTATG
>CAZFGQ010000132.1:0-4542 GCA_964518675.1 uncultured Spirochaetota bacterium | reverse complement strand
ACGGCAATTATTTTTTATTCATATATCACGTAACTTTGGGACATTACCTAATTTTTTATAGGTTGTGGTTATTATACTATTTCTTCATTTATTAATCCATGAAAAGTTAGCTGGTAACAAGGTTGTGCTGGAAGATCTTGAAGTAGAAGCAGCTATTATCGCAGAGGAGACTGAGAAGATCAGCCCGGATGTTTACAGTGGTTTAATAGAAATACTGGATAAAGTTAAGAATAAGGGAAAACCGATCCGTATAGAAAAGATTCCTCATGATGAATTCAAGCATATTGGCCTTAGAGGGGCTCAGGAGGGAAAGGAGGTTAAGGCAATAGTGCGAACGGGCAAGTTCACTCCTTACTCCAATGTGGTTCTTGTCTCAGGTGTCCCTTTTTAGTGCCTGGCGTAAGTAAAATTTTTCTAATCAGCCCATGTTCTACCATTTGGATGAATGAGAGCTTTTAGATCCTTTCGTGTACGTAAATTCTCAAAAGCCGTTTCCCATTCTTCCAGAGTGTAATGATTTGTAATCATAGGATCCAGATTGAAAACACCTCTATCCAGCAGATCTACTGCATGCTCCCAGGTTTCTTTTCCATTCCAGCTCCAGCTTCCTCTTATATCAAGCTGTCCAAGGCTGACCTCATCAAGGTTAACTGTAATTTTCTTTCCCCACAAACTTATAAATACGATTACTCCCTTACCCCCCGGACCTTCATAAGCCTTCCTTGCGCAGTTAATTGCATGCTGAACCCCCTTTTCACTTGCAGAGCATTCAAGCACAAATTCAGCTCCCTTACCATTTGTTATTTCCAGAACAGCCTTTTCAGGTTTTTCTTCTGAATAGAGTATATAATCTGCGCCTACTTTTTTGCCAATGCTGAGCCTTAATTCATCTATATTTTTCAGGCCAATAAGAAATACACGCCTTGCTCCACAGAGTTTGGCGTACTGGACGCACATCACGCCCATGGGACCTGGTCCAACAACTACCACATCATCACCAACCTTTACCTGTGCGCGTTCCTGGATTAAATGATGGGTTGCTACAATTGGCTCTGCAAGGGCGGCATGATCCAGCGATACATGCTCGGGAACCTTATAAACCACATCCTCTGGAACAAGCATGTAGGGAGCATAGGCACCATCAATTGTAACACCCAGCCACCTGCCTTTTCCACACTCGATGTCTGCAACAATTTTATCTCCTTCTTTAACCTTTTTGACATTTGATCCAATTTTATAGGCTATTCCCGAGAATTCATGTCCCAGGGTTACGGGTGCTTTGTAGAAGTGTTTGTCATCCTGGATTAACAGATCGCTTCCACAGACACCTGCCGCATAAACTTTCATTAGAATCTCTCCTGATCCTACTTCGGGGATAGGAACCTCGCAGAGCTGAACATTCCCCTTACCTTTTGCTATTTTTCGAAGTGCCGTCATTTTATCCATTTTCTTGTCCTGCTGTTTAAAGTTATTTTATTTTAACCTGCAATAATATTTTTATAGAGGTTTATCAAATATATAAATAATTGTTACGAATGTCTGATCCGTTAAGTCAAAGGTTATTAAAGGAATCTCATTTTTAAGTATGGATTTTTGTTAAAGTTTAACCTACATCATTAAACTTTAATTATTCCTCCTTTGGAAAGTCCAAGAAGAATTGGCTCTCTTTCGCTAAGACCTTGTGGAGCAGCTACACATATTATTTCATCCTCTGTCTGGAGGTTGTTTTTAAAAGTAAGCCATGTTTTCCCATCGTCATATGAAATAAGCAATTTCTGCCCCGATGCAATTAGAATTTCTGGTTTCTGAAAATATGTTGAAGATAAAATTATGCTGTTGATACCTTCAGAAATAATGTTTTCTCCCAACCTGATCCATTCATTGCCTTTATTGTATGACTTAAAAAGTCCGTAAGATTCTGTTCCTGCGAATAATGTCCCGTCCTCTCTGTAATTTGGAGAGAGAGAAATTGATAAAATGGGGCCAAATTCTGGCGGGAAATTTGTTTCTTTCCACGCTTTACCTGCATTTTTGCTGATGAAAATACCGGATTCAGTGCCAATGTAGATTGTTTCGTCTTTCTCAAACTGAGATGAAATATCGATACATAATATGTTTAAATCAAGGAGTCCGAAATTGCATGGCTTCCAGTGTTTTCCTCTGTCAGTGGAAATAAAAACCCCATCTTCCAGTGTTCCAGCAATGAGGAATCCATCAATTTCAAACCCCGGGGATATGGAAAGGCAGGATATATAAGGTACTGGAGATGAAATAACGGTAGCCTCCCATTTCTTGCCACCGTCTGTTGAGTGCAGTACAGCTCCCCCCACTGCAGCAAATACAGTCTGGTCTGTTTCAAAAGCCGGTGAAATTGCAACTGAAGTAGTTGTTAAAGGTTTCCTGGGATTGAGGGAATCAAATGCATTATACCACCTGTTTCCGCCATCTTCGGATTTATAGAGACCTGATTGACAGGCGGCGAAGCATATTCCGTCATTTTTAAAGTTTGGCGATGCTACAATGGAGTAAACAGTTTCCATGATTATGTTACCCTAATTTACTTTTTGGCTTGATCCTCTTTTTTAAACCGGGTGTTCTTGGGATTACAGGCCCGGATTCTTGTTTTCTGTGGACGATTACATCTATTGTTAGGGCCATAATTGCGGTTGTTACTGCTCCGTAAAAGGCCGATTGTAATGTTGATGCAGTATCCCATATTCCGGCCTCCATCATTTTGACAATTTTACCTGAGAGTGCATCAAAACCGTAACCCTTGCCAGCTTTCTTTATCTGGGCAATTATCTCACTATCATCATAGCCCGCATTTCTAATTATTGTCCTTGTAGGTTCTTCTAATCCCCTTAATAATATTTTGTAGGCAGCTATTTGGTCAGTCTCTGAAGAATCTTCTAATTTTCTTTCAAGTACTGATTTACAATCCAGGTATGCGGTTCCTCCTCCGGGTAAAATTCCTGAGCGCAGGGCTTCTCGCATGATGATTGATGTTTTTTTAGCAATTTCCTGTATTGAGTTAATCTCCAACTCAGTATCTCCCCCAATCCACAGAACGGCTGTTCCTCCCATTAATTTTCCAATCCTTACCCGCAACTTTTCGTAAACTACTGGATCAGCTGTTTCTTCATGTGTTCTCCGGAGTTTATTGATATGCTTTCTTATTGTTTTTGGGTCACCTTTTCCCCCGATAATACCAAAGTTATACTTGTCTGCCCAGGCCTGTCTGGCAAATCCAAAATCTTTTGCACTGATATTGTCAAATGAGTTGCCAGCCGCTTTTATAAAGGGTTTTCCACCTGTTAGTATTGATAGATCTTCGATAGCCTCGGCATGTTCTTCTGGGTTCCAACCGGGAGTTTTTACTGCTACAATCTTCAGTTTTTTTGGGTTATTGTTGGAAAGAATCAGTCCAATCGCACTGTCCGAAAACTCTTCCCCTATTATCAATAGTGAAAGAAATTTTGATTTTGCCGCAATCTCGATTACCGGAATTAGCATTCTCGGATTATGTATTTCCATATCGCTGATTAAAATTGCAGGATTATTTAGCACCACCTTAGAGGCTCTCTTGTTGCTGATCATCTCACGTGATACAACCCCTCTTTCCCAGTACATTCCCTCTATATATTCTCTGTCAAGGGAGCGTTTATATCCTGCCCTTATTTCCAGCCTGCCATATTCACCAATTATATCGAAAATCTCCCCAAGCATTCTTGCTAGTTCTTCATTTCCGCATAAAGTTTTTGCCACCTGTGTTAACTTTTCCTGTCCCTCCAGTGGAGTTATCATATTGAAAAGATTATCAATAACGATTTCTGCTCCTTCTTTTAGATAATGTTTAAACCTTGCTACATTTCCTCCAGAGACTATATATTTCAGGCTTTCGTTGTACAGGTACTGTAGCAATACAGCTCCAATAGCAGTTCCATCACCAACCTGATCCTGAAGATTTAAAAGAAAGTCCCTGACGATCATGGCTCCAACATCTTCGTTTGGGTCCTTAAGCTGAATTATGCGTTTTGCGATGGTTCCACCGTCGTCAAGTAATTCTGGCATTCTTTCATCCAGGATTCTTTCAATTGCTACAATTCTAGGAAGAGGTCCAAGTGTGGGTTTGACCGCATCTACGATTTTATTTATACCTTTTTGTATCCCCATATAAGCTGCGGGTTGAAAAACTAACCTTTTATCTGTCAATCTATTACCGGTCACTGAATCACTCCTATCCCTTGATTGCGCCTGCGAGTACGCCCTCAACAAAGAAACGTCGGAAAATAAGATAGATTATTACAATCGGAATGAGAGAACCAACGACGCATGCATAGATTACCTGAAAATTGGTGGAAAACTGACCCGCAACGGTTTGCATCAATGGCAACACGGTGGTATACCTTTCATCAAGATAGACATAGGGCTCCAGGAATTGATTGTATATTAGTGGGAATTGAATAACCAGAATACTGACTATCGGTACTTTCAGTAACGGGAATAGTACCCTCCAAACATATTGGAACCTTGTGGTACCAT
>CAZFGQ010000131.1:0-4593 GCA_964518675.1 uncultured Spirochaetota bacterium | reverse complement strand
AGTTAGCCCTTATTATTCGTTTGGTGATAATCTGTAGATGGTCATTTCTTTACCAATTGCCCAACCATTTTTGTAGTCCTGAAGCCATATTTTGTAAATCGAGTCATCAAGGAAATTACTTTCAACGGTATTTCCATTTTCATCTTTCCCATATTCGATAACCTTACCATCTTTTACCTTATATATATACTGCTGTACAGCTATCCATCCCGTTTCCATATCCTCAAAAGCCCATGCTGTAATCGGCGATCCAATAATATCAATTCCTTCCTCTACAGTTGTCCATTCATTGTTTATTAGTTTTAAAATATGTATCTCAGCCTCTGCATCATCCGGATAATAGGTTCCCCAGCCGTTATTCTCATCGACGGGATAAAACATTGCTCTATTATCTCTCAAATCTGCAACTTCTGCAATTCCCTGCCTGTCGGGGCTTTGAATCCAGGTTCCTGTCTGGAGAATCCATTTCGTACCGTCCAATCCAGTTGCCCAGCCATTGTTCAAATCATAAAGTTGTATGAAAGAAGGCCTGTGGTTGGAAGCAAACTGTGCTCCCTGGGTCCATACTCCATTTTCCAATTTCCAGAAAGTATCACTGAAAACCTGTGATTGGGAATCGAATGTTGAGCCTGCTGCCCATCCATTATTTTCGTCTATAACAACAATAGCTCTTATACGATCATTGTAGTTGAGCAGAACATCGCTATTCAATTCCCATTTGCCATTGGTCAATTTTCCAAAGGCTTTATCTCCTTCTGAATGGTTCAGTCGCTTTGAAGCAGCCCATCCTGAATCAGTACTTCCGGAGAGCGAAACAGCATCAAAATATTGAGCATGAGATATAATTGGTGCATAACTCCAGTTTCCGTTAATGAGCTTTAGAACAGTGGTCCTTGATTGTCCGTCTGTACCACCCACTAACATTCCATTATTTATATCAATAAAGTCCACTCCAATCCCGTAACTCAAATTAAACATTTTTCCGCCACCGGCCAAAACAAGTACCCAACCTGTTCCATCAAACATCCATACTCCACCATTTTCACATATTGCCCATATATTTCCGTCATTGTTCATAATCTTAACAGGCAGAGTTCCTGAAGGTAGTGTGTAACTATCATCCCAGGTTGTTGATGAGCCATCGTAGGTAAAATATTCAATCTTTTCGTCACCATCATGGCCTTTATCAGGATCATACAGAGCCCAGCCGTTGAAATTACCGTTATCAGATCTGCTGACATAGAGGTATGAAGTTCTGGAACCTATTCCGCTGCCTGGATTGGTAATGCCAACAACACTCCAATTTTTACTATCTAATTCCCAGACCTTTGAGCCGTAGGCAAAACCATTATCTGAATCTTCCAGAATAATTTTTTTAACGTAAATTTGGTATTCAATAGCTACCTGACCAGTATTTTCCCATATTCCATTTGCTAATTTGAAAAATGTGTTCCCATTTCCACTACTTTTATAAACAGCACCCCAGCCATTGTCACCATCCACAAGAGATATTGCTGTAAAATCATCTGAAATACCCGAGTTTTCTAAGAACCATGAACCACCGGATAGTTTTAATACATTTCCACCAGTGCCGGCAGCCCATCCAGTATTAATATCAACAAGTGAAATACGGTAATTCTCAGCGCTGAATATGCCTCCATAGGAAGAGGAATAATCCACCCAATCCCCACCTGCAAGCTTAAATACGGTGCCATTTCCCACAGCCCAACCATTATTCTCATCTATTAGTTCCATAGAATCGAAAGTAGAACTCTCGTAACTGTTACTTTTACTCCACTCTCCATTTATTAACTTCCAGAAAGTGTCGTCGGAAACAGCCCAGCCATTTTTAACCGTGGTTGTATCAATTAGGTGGTCATCGTTAAAATTCGGCCTTTCCAGTTTTATAACCTTTTCCCATTTTACATCTTCTTTTCCAGGTTCTGTCCCAGAATTATCATCATTATTATCATTATTGCTGCCGCTATCAATAATAGAACAGCCACCGAAGAGGCTAAAGCCCAGGAAAGCCAGCACAAAAAACGAGAAGACAATTTCTTTAATTCTACTCATCAAAATACTCCTAACTTTAATATTTTTAAGTTTTCTTAACGGATGCTAATAGAAGGATTTATTGGTTCAGAAGTCTTCCCATGGAGGTTTGTTATTGTTTGAGTGGCGGGACTTCCAAAAATAAAACCCTCAATAGATCCCCTGGTTACAAAATCAAATATTGTTTATTTTAAAATATAATGAATTTTTAACAATATGCAAAGTTAAAAAAGCTTATTTTTATAATAAACTGAACATTACTTTTTTGAATACTGATCTGTATAAATATAGTTCCGAGTCTCGATACCGATGTATGTGGAATATCCACCGGGAAGTTCAACACATTTCCTTCAAGGCTGAAAGATACAGTTGGTTCTTACCATAATCAATGATCTTCCGTTTGCTCAGAAGAGATTCTGTGAAACAGTGGAGATTAAGAATGTTATTACACTCTCCCAGATGAGAAACGGGGATTTGGGCATAAACTATGGTGTTGAAATAATCGATGGGCCACTTGCTGGGATACTCGCCGGGGCAATTGTGGTATATTTATAATCTTGTTAACGCTTTTACTGGTTTTTCATTCTATGTCTTTAAATTTAAATCAACTCCTGCCCGCAGGCTTTTTATTTAACATAAGATATATTAAGAATGGCTAAAGGAGCCTGAATGGCTAGAATAGAGGCCTGCTATTGAGGAGCTATTAGAAAAGGTGAATTTTATGATTTTCTGATAGAGGTGTCGAGGGAATTTAATTTGTTTACATACATGGGGTTATTATGCCCATATAAAGAGATTCTCACTCCATATAATAGCTTGACAAAATGTTTCATGAGTCTGTTAATAGTTTTCCGATGTAAAGATTTACCGTGCCGGTTTTTATTTTAGAGGGAATTTAATATTTAAAGCATTTAAGTGAAATATTCCATGAGCTATACTCGACACAAATATCGTAGCAGTGGGATATTCTAACTAGCCCCAGCGTTTAATCATTTATTTTTTGAACCCGCAATACGATGTTATCCCGCCGCTACATTCGATGCTCCGGTTTGAAATAATCCGTAAATTACTCAGAATCTATAGCTTTGTTTTGGGAGATTGAAATATATATTTGATTGGATTAGTTCCCAAAGTGTTGTTTTCTGTAGAACTTGATTCAGGATTTTGAAATCGATGGATTATAATCCGGTAACACAAAGAGGAAAAAGAAATGACAAATATTCAAAATTGTACTGCTCATGGTTGGTATGGGTGTTATGATGTTTGATTTAATTATTCCGTTCGGTATAAGTGTCTCGGGTAAAAGAACGGATGGTTTTATCAAAGCGGCTTCAGAAATGGGACTCGAGTAAATTGAAATGCTGGATGGAGAACAGTAAAGAAAGTTAATTGGAAAACTGAAAAAGGATTTTATGCTTTTTAGTGAGTTAAAACCTTCTATATTAAATATTATTAAATATATTGAAAGGAATGAAAGGATTGTTCGAGTTTTTAATTTTTGATTATAGTCACTACGAACATAAGGGACGGTACAATACCACTATTCTCTATATGAATTCACCCGAGCTTGCATTTCCACTTTTGGCCATGCCCTCGAAGTTTCTATATCCCCATCTCGTGCCAGCATCGGAAAAGAACGGCAGATCCGTCTCCCGGGATGAGTATAAGAATGAGTATGACGGAGCCAAAGAGGGAAATATTCAAAAAAATAAGGTTTTTATTAATGAAAACCTGTATTCAGAACTTGATAGTTTTTTCTGTGCAAATCGCAGGTATCAGGTAGAAGCGGGCGGTGACAATTTATAGACGGATAAAATTGTAATGTTGTTTTCCAAAAATGAGAATCGCTTTATGATAGCATCAATGGCATATTAAGAGAAAATGTATGCTTTCTGAAAAAATGAAATGTTTAATTGAATAATATTTTTTGTATAATTTTTTTTACCTCGTGAAGTTCTGAAATTCGCTATAATGAACTGATCATAGTTATTTTTGGATTTCTCCAATTTTATGTTTTCCTCAAGCACGTTTACAATGGTGTCTGCTTCATATATTATCCTAAAGTCTATTCCATCTATTTTTTCTGGTTCATGATGATGTAGGATTATATAGAGAATCCTTTCTTTTATATCATCTCTGATTCCTTCATTTGACAGAATATTTTTAGCTATTTCATATCCTTCTCTCTGCTGGTATTCGGGTTCAGCAGAACCGTATTTTTTAATTGCACTTGGAGTACCTATGTCATGAAGTATACTTCCGATTGTTATTACGTTTTTTGTAAAAGCGGAATCTATGTTCTCCGAAGACGCTATATTTTTTGCATATTGAAGCACTTTAATTGTGTGCTCAATCATTTTTGGCATTTCTTTAAAGTGTTATTTTATAATTTCAATTGTTTTTCCTTCATTCATGATAATTTCCTGATAAAATTAAGTTTGAATCTGTAATAAGTATTTTAAAAAATGTAAAGATAGTAACATAATAAATATTTTTAATTTTAATTTTATGTATATTTTGAAAAATTTTCTTGACTAAATT
>CAZFGQ010000130.1:0-4619 GCA_964518675.1 uncultured Spirochaetota bacterium | reverse complement strand
GGTACCCGGATATATATTTTTCAAAAATATATCCAAATTATGGTTCACTAAAAGCTATTAGTTTTTAGAGGGGACTCAAAACTTAAATCTCTAAGATTATACATTCTAAATAATCAGGTATTCAGGAAGGCTGATTGATTCAGGACAATGCTTTAAATATCTCAGAATCTGTATCTCTTCTGCCTTGGGAGTAATTCTTTTCTTGTTAAATTTATCCTTCCCATAGGATCTATTTCTTTTACCTTTACCTTCACCTTATCACCAACATTCAGAACATCGGTAACCTTATTTATCCTTCTGTGATCAAGCTGGGAGATATGGCAGAGCCCCTCTTTACCGGGTAGAATTTCAATAAATGCCCCAAAATCAGTAATGCGTTTGACCACTCCTTCATACACCTTGCCGACCTCAACCTCTTCTGTAAGAAGCTTTATTTTCTCATATGCCTTCTCTACATCTTCACTATTTTTACTTGATATTGTTATGGTTCCATCATCCTCAACCCAGACATTCGCTCCTGTTTCCTCGATTATTGACCTTATTGTTTTTCCTCCAGATCCAATAATAAGCCCTATTTTATCCGGTTCAACCTTGACTGTAAGTATCTTTGGAGCATATGCAGATATTCGATCTACCGGTTCCTTAATCACCTCGGCCATTTTATCAAGTACGTACAGTCTTGCATCCTTAGCCTGCTCAAGTGCTTCTCTCATTATCTGGGTTGAGATCCCGCTAATTTTTATATCCATCTGGAATGCCGTTATTCCCTTCCTGGTCCCCGCTACCTTAAAATCCATATCACCCAGGTGATCCTCAAGACCCAGTATATCGGTTAAAATGGCATACTTTCCATTTTCATACACAAGTCCCATAGCCACTCCTGCAACCGAATCCCTAATCGGAACCCCTGCAGTCATCAGCGAAAGAGTACCCGAGCACACCGAAGCCATCGATGATGAGCCATTTGATTCTGTTATTTCAGAAACCACCCGTACCGTGTACGGGAACTCTTCTTTGGGAGGCATTACAACCTCAATTGCTCTTTCAGCAAGATGTCCATGTCCTATTTCCCTTCTGCCCGGGGCACCATAGTTTCTGACCTCACCCACGGAGAAAGGCGGGAAATTATAATGGAGCATAAAACTCTTTGTTCCCTCACCCTCGATGTCGTCGTATCTCTGCTCATCAGTTACAGTTCCAAGGCTTGTTATTGCAAGGCTCTGAGTCTCACCCCTTGTAAATAGAGCAGAACCATGTGTACGCGGTAGAATATTTATCTCTATACTGATGGGTCTTATATCCTTCAGACCTCTTCCGTCTGCCCTTCTACCCTCTTCGAGTATGGCCTTCCGTATAATTTCTCGCTCGAGATCTTCAAAAACTTCATTTACATCAAGTGTTACTTCCTCACCATACTTTTCAATCATCAATCTAAGAACTTCTTCCCTTATTTCGTCTATTTTCTCCTGTCTAGCCTGTTTTCCCTTTATGAAGCAGACCTCCTTAAGCCTATCATATGCCATGTCTCTAATCTCTTTCTTGAGTTCTGGATCAATCTCCGGCTCAACAAAAACCTCTTTTTCCTTTCCAGCACGCTCAATTAATTGCTTCTGGGCGGCAATTATCTGATCGATGTATTCTTTTGCGAATTCTATACCTCCAAGAAGCACCTCCTCGCTGACTTCCCTTGCCCCACCCTCTACCATTACTATAGCGTCCTCTGTTCCTGCGACAACCAGATCTAGGTCACCTTCTTCTATTTGAGTGTATGTGGGATTAATAAGGTACTCCCCGTTCATCATTCCAACTCTTACCGCTCCGATAAGCTTCTGAAGAGGAATATTGGAGAGCCCAAGTGCCAGCGATGCCCCATTCATTGCAAGGATATCAGGAGGATGTATCTGGTCTGCTGAGATTGTTGTGGCAATTATCTGTATTTCCTTCCTGTATCGTTTTGGGAAAAGTGGACGTATCGGCCTGTCGATAAGTCTTGCTACCAGTATTTCTTTATCCCTTGGTTTACCCTCTCTTTTGATGAAACCACCAGGTATTTTACCCGCCGCATAATACTTTTCATAGTAGTTTACCGTAAGCGGAAGGTAATCAAGGCCTTTGGCCTCGTTTTTGGATATGCATGCAGTGGCAAGAACTACTGTGCCTTCAAACTTTACAACTGCACTCCCATTTGCCTGTTTCGCAATTTTTCCAGTCTCAAAAACTAATGTTCCATCCCCAATTTTTAATTCAACTTTTTCTTCTTTGAAATTCATTTAGTCTTACTACTCTTTCCTCATTTAATAAAAAATGATAATCTTTATTTTCTAATACCAAGGCGTTCAATAAGCTCTCTGTACCTGTTTATATCTTTTGATTTCAGATAATCCAGTAATTTCCTTCTCTGACCAACAAGTTTCAGCAATCCCCTTCTCGAATGATGATCTTTTTTGTGGATTTTGAAATGCTCTGTCAGATAATTAATCCTTTCAGTTAGAAGAGCTATTTGAACTTCCGGACTACCAGTATCAGTTTCATGCTTTTTGAAAGCATCTATTATTTCTTTCTTCTTTTCCTTTGTTAGAGCCATTTACAATCCTCCAGTATTATCAAACATAAATATACTTAAAATAATATGAAATATCAAAATACTTTTTACACAACTCACCAAATCATTAATTTAAACATTTCCCCTTTACAATTCTGAGACACATCTTTTATTTCCATGAAAATAAACCAAAATAAGGTTTAAATTCAACCCTTAAACTTCAAATCATTAAGAAGAAAACTCAAAACTGAACAATGTTCGCCCAGGAGCTCCAATATCTATTGGATTAAATCGTTCTGCTTTATTTTTTATTATTTCTATCCTTTTCTCAGGGAAGAGTACCCTGGCTTTAGCCTTCACTCCGGTGTTGGGTAATAAGAGCATCCCTGTAAATTCACCCCTATGAGGAAGTGCCTGATTACTAAGAAAAGGTTCAAAATACTCCATGCCAACAAATTTGAGATAAAATGAATAATTTCTTCCAAGCATCTTCGACGCTGATTTTATATCGCCTGATTTTATTGCCTGTCTTATTCTTGTACTGGAGATCGCATCACCATCAAATAACTCATCCCGGACTTTAATAAAATCATACTCGAATATATTAGAATATTTCTCAACCAGTCCAACAGAACCCGCATTACCTCTCCCAAATCTAAACTCTTCCCCAAGACAGATAAACTTCGGATTAACTTTGTGGGCAAGACCCTCAATGAAATCTTCAGCAGTGGTATCGGCAAAACTCAAAGTAAAATCAATGCAGATTAAAAAATCAATTCCTTCTCCAATAAACGTTTTGATTTTATCATTATGAGACCACAATCTCTCGGGCTCGAAACCCCTGATTATTTTTAATGGGTGGGTTTTAAAGGTCAAAACTGCTGATTTCAATCCTCGTTTTTTACATCCATCTTTAAGCGTCCTCAATATTTTTTGATGCCCCCTGTGAAAACCTTCGAAATTCCCAATGGTTATACCCACTATACCAAAATATTTATCAACTTTTTTTATTGACTCAACTATATACATTCAAAAAAACTCCCGCATTAACTTTCCCTGTAAATAAACAGAATAATCAAATAAGTTACTTAGCTCCCTCATCTTTCACTGATTTTCCTTGATCACCTGCAGAGGATCAGTAACTATTACCCTGAAGTAGCTGCATTTCTTCCCTTCTTTTATTCCCACTGCAATAAGTGTGTCCCTGAACACAATTCTGAAGAAACCTTCAGGTATGTTTGAAAGTTGCCCAACATCAGCTATGTCATCTAATGGGACCCCGTTTATCACTGACCGTATTCTCTCAGAAGATACCTCCAAACAGGGCATTTCCTTAAGTGCCTCGTTAATAGGAATAATCGATTCTCTCACACTGATTTCATCAATCAAGTTATATCCCAGTGCATTCTCAACCATAAAGTTTCCAATTCGCAATCTTTTCAATGAAATCAAATATCCACATGTACCGAGTTTTCTGGCTATATCCCTGGCGAGTGCCCTGATATAGGTACCCTTCGATACAGTCGCTTCAAAAATAATCTCAGGAGTCTTATTCTCAATTAGTTTTATATTTTTCACCTCCACTTTCCGCGGTTCAGGTAAAATCTTTTTTCCCTGTAATGCCAATTTGTACAATCGTTCTCCCTTATGGTGAATTGCAGAAAAAGAAGGAGGAATCTGAGTTATTTTTCCTGTAAACTCCGATAAAACCCTCTTAATTTCCTCATCAGAATATCTACCAACCTTACACTCTTCCACAACCTTTCCATAAGGGTCAAGGGTTTCCGTCTCCTTGCCCAACATAAGAGCTGCAATATATGTTTTATCATACTCCATAAACAATTGCTGCAGCACAGTCGCTCTACCGACACATACAAGGAGAAGGCCTGAAGCAAACTTATCAAGTGTTCCAGTATGACCTACTTTTTTTATTCCCGTTGCCTTTCTTACCCTTTTGACAATCTCAAATGATGTAACTCCCTCCGGTTTATCTACAGGTAGAATACCATCAATTACCATTCTATGATCTTTACCCGAAAAAATGGACACGTAGTCAAGCAACTTTTCCTAACTCCAA
>CAZFGQ010000129.1:0-4643 GCA_964518675.1 uncultured Spirochaetota bacterium | reverse complement strand
ATTAGTTAAATATAGTCTTTAAGTGATTTTGCCAGTGGGTTTCTGTTTTAAAAACGAGCATGAATCTTCTTTAGAGCCCGGAAAAGTGATTAATACTTTTCCGGGCGTTTGTTTGTTTATATAATACATTTATCGGGATAATTGGATCGCTAATTAAAATGTTGGGCAAAATTACCGGGGAGAAAGCCCCCTATTGGGGAGAAAGCCCATAGCGGGGAGATAGACCCTTAAAATAGAATTGTAGTATAAATCTAGTAAAAGTATGGATTAAAAAAATGAGTTCTGATAAGGAGAGAATTATAGTCTCAGACAGCACCCTCATTCCAGAGAGAAAGGAGAGGGAAGTATTTTCTGCCTGGAGAATATCTTTTTTTGGTGCCATCGGACTTTTGATTTTCCTTGTGATATATTCTCCCGATCCTTATGCCAGGATCCTTATATTTTTACCAGATGGCATTGTTAAAACATTTCAGGTTACGGTTCTTTCCATTCTGCTTGCACTTGTAATAGGACTTATTGCGGGGCTTGGGAGGATTTCCAGGGTAAAGATAATTAACAGAATAGCAACGGTTTATGTTGAAGTGATCAGGGGAATACCACTGCTGGTTCAGATATTTTATATATACTATGCTCTTGGAAGAATAGTAAAGATACCGGATATTGCTTCTGCAATAATTGCAATGGCTATTTGCTACGGTGCCTACCTTGGCGAGATAATAAGAGCGGGTATCCAGTCAATTCCAAAGGGACAGATGGAGGCGGCACTGGCCCTTGGTTTCTCTAGGCGAAAGGCCATGAGGCATATAATACTGCCCCAGACTTTGAGACTTATTCTTCCCCCTATCGGTAATGAGTTTATAGCCCTTCTCAAAGATTCATCACTTGTTTCGATTCTTGCTGTCTCCGATCTTCTTAGAAGGGGAAGGGAGTTTGCATCGAGAACATTTGAATATTTTGAGACGCTAACGGTTGTTGCACTTGTTTATCTTATTCTTACCCTGTTTTTCAGCTGGCTTGTAGGTTTAATGGAGGAGAGGTTGAGCCGTGAAGTTAAATGAAACTATCATCAGGATTGAGAATGCTACAAAGATCTTCAGGACGTTTACCAGGGAGTTAAGGGAAGGCAAAAAACCGAGAGTTGTAAAGACAAATCTTATTGCTTTAAAGAATATAAACCTCACGGTAAATAAGGGAGAGGTTGTATTGATAATAGGGCCTTCTGGGAGCGGTAAATCCACTCTTCTTAGGTGTATCAACAGGCTGGAGGTCTTAACATCGGGTAGTATTTATGTAGAGGATGTGTGTGTTACCGATCCGCATACTGACATAAGAAAAATTCGTGAGGAAGTGGGGATGGTTTTTCAATCCTTCAATCTGTTTCCCCATCTGACAGCACTAAAAAATATAGCACTTGCACCTATTGTGGTAAAAGGAATGGATAAAAAGATTGCGTATGAGAGGGCCAGGGAGCTTCTCGATAGGGTAGGATTGCTTGATAAAGAGGAAGCGTATCCTTCACAGTTATCCGGTGGGCAGCAGCAGAGGGTTGCTATTGCAAGGGCACTTGCGATGGAGCCACATGTAATGCTTTTTGATGAACCGACTTCAGCACTTGATCCGGAAATGATAAAGGAAGTGCTCGATGTAATGCTTGATCTGGCCGAGGATGGAATGACAATGCTGGTTGTAAGTCACGAAATGGGTTTTGCAAAGGCAGCTGCGAAGAGAGTCATATTTATGGATGATGGCGAGATAGTCGAAGAGGGGACTCCAGAGAAAATATTTAATAATCCAGATGAGGAGAGAACCAGGAAGTTTTTAAAGCATATTCTTTAAGAGCACTGATATGTGTTGGGATTCAAATTTTTTTATTATAGATTCTGTGTTGTAAAACTTTGTATAGATAAAGGGATTGGGCGTAGCTGGCTTTTTACAAGTCTAAGGTTTACTATATAAAAATCAGATATCTGATAAATTAAATAATATGGAGGAAAAGATGGCTAAGAGAAAGATTTCAATGCCCTACTGGTGCGTTGAAAATCCTGTAGGAGACCCATTTGGTCCCCCGGTAATGGATCGAATATCTTCGATTGAGGCCACTGATATTCTCTGCAATGCAAAGAAAGAGGGATTGATTGATTATACCTCAGCTCATGATGATGATCTTGTTCCATGGAATCCTGCAACTCCTGAGGATGATCTGGACACCTCATCCGAGACCTACAGGACATTGAGTATAATAAAAGAGAAACTTGAGAAAGCTGGTCTTGAGTTTGTGATGTCTACATGTAGTCTCCATGGGAACCCTGTGTTTAGAAATGGAGGAATAACAAATCCAGACCCCCGGATCAGATTGCTGGCAGCAAAGAAAGTTATGCGTGCTTTGAGGATAGGAAACTTCCTGGGTGCCCGGTATTTCACCTACTGGGTTGCGAGAGATGGATTTGAATGTCAGTTTGCCGTCCCCTGGGGAAAGAATTACGAGTATCTGATTGATGGATTGAATCTGGTTACAAGATATACGGAAGAAGAGGGATTATCGATCAAAAATGGTACCATAGAAACGAAACCCAATGAGCCAAGGGGTGAGATGTACCTCCCCACTGTGGGACATGCACTTGCTCTCATTTCAAACCTTGAAAAGCCTGATTTCTGGGGTGTGAATCCTGAGGTTCTACAACACGAGCAGATGACGGGCCTGACGGGAATTGGTGCTGTTGCATTTGCGGCCTCACTGGGCAAGCTGTTCTTCATCCATCTTGGAAATCAGAAACCAAATCAGTTTGATAACGATAATCCTGTAACTATCGGGATGGATGGGTTGAAAGAAATTGTAAGTATTCTTTATATACTTGAGAAACTTGGATGGAAAGGTCATATTGAGTTTGATAATCATATTCTGCGTACCGATACGGCACCTGGAGTGAAGAATAAAATTGAGTTACGGAAGGAGTTTATAAAGCTGAATGTGGAGGCTTATAAACTAGCCGAACAAAAGGCTGAGGAACTGGCAGGTGATAAGGAGCTTGATAAACTTCGGGCAGAAATATGGGGTAGTGATGAAGACATTACTGAGATTCTGAAGAGTGGCGATCCAGAAAAGATATCGAAAGCGCATGTGAGTTATACTGAGGTTAATGAAAAGCCAATTCGAATTGCTCAGCTTGATCTTTATGTAAATAAAAAGCTTTTTGGTATGTGAGAGATAGCCTTGAAGGGAGAAGCGTAAATGTTTAAAGTTAATATTGATGAGATTCCAGAAGAGGGTGTAAACAGGGTTTACATGAGAGGAGTTTCAATCAGGTATCTCATACTGGAGGAGTTTGGAGCACCTAATTTTGAGATGAGATATTTTGAGCTTTCGAAGGGAGCAAAAACCTCCATCGATGAGCACCCGTATGAACATGAAATCTTTGTTCTGAGAGGCCGGGGAATACTCCTCCTCAACGATAAACCTGTGCCTCTCCGGGTAAATGATGCGGTTTTGATCGAGCCAAATGAGAAACACAGGCTTGTACAGGAGGGGGATGAGCCATTCGGGTTTTTGTGCATAGTTCCGAATGGTGTAAGTCAAAGCAAAAAAAAGGTTGATCTCAGCTATGGATTGAGTGGCGCCAACTAATAGGTGTCCAATAATAAGCGGGTTATAACCCCATTGAACTGTTAAAGATTGGGATATTTATAGTTCTCAACCTTTTTCCAAAAACTCCACAGTTTCTTTATTTTTCACTTGACACCCAGGAGGAGAAAGATTATAATTTAAATGTTACTAAAATTGTATCATATTATTTTATATTTTGATTTTATGATGGTTTTCTGGAGAGCCAAAAATTAAAAGAATTACCTGAGGTGCTTTTTTGCAATTGTTGTACTTAGTTTTCTGTAAACAAAAAATTGAAGGAAACATATGAAGCTTCTTACAAAAGATTCTGATTATGCAATCAGAGCTCTACAATTTATTGCTCAAACCCATAATGGAGCTGTTTCATCATCGGAACTTTCTGGAAGTTTAAAGATCTCATGGTCGTTTTTGAGGAAAATACTTTTTATACTCCAGAAAAATGGAATTGTAAAATCGAATCGCGGGCGATCTGGAGGGTTTAAGCTAATTGTTCAGCCTGATAGTATTTATTTGCTTGATATAATAAAAATGTTTCAGGGGGGACTCTCCCTGACTTCCTGTATAATAAATGGTCAGGCCTGTCAGCATATTGATTACTGCGTTTTAAGAAAGAAACTGCTGGTGCTGGAACATAAAATTATTGATGAGCTTAAGAATGTTACCCTGAAAAGTCTTATAGATGAGGAGGGTAGAATACTGGAGAGTTTGAAAAATAGAGTACAGGCTTAATGATATTAGAACAAATGTCGAGTTTTCTGAAAAATAGAAATCCTAATGCAAAATAGAACCAAAAATGTTGCAGTGCCGGCGAACTTCGAAAAATTTATATCAATATCTTATTGCATCATAATGAAAACTCGAAGTTCGCCCTATTATTTGTAATATGCGGGGGGTACGATGAAAAATTTCTGTCCTGGGGCGAAATTGATAAGACAACCGGCACCAGAGATATTTAAATGTCCGAATTGTGGTGAAGAGGTTGAAATATGGACAGATGAGCTGAGAGGTAAATGCAGCAAAT
>CAZFGQ010000128.1:0-4797 GCA_964518675.1 uncultured Spirochaetota bacterium | reverse complement strand
GTCCACGATGTTGTGCGAATTTGGTGTCCACGATGTAGTGCTAATTGTCAATTAACAAATACCTTTCTAAATTTAAGAAAAAAGGATTCCTAGTTCTTGGAATTGTAAGAAATCTAAATAATGAATATTACAGTAATATATTTACTGTATTTGGTGATAGAACGCTCGATGCAAGTTTTTCTGCATATTGTAACGCAGAGGAGATCTTATCTATACCCATAGAAATATCTTTCGGGGGAACTGCTATATACAATAAAGTAATTGAAAATTTTATAAAATATAAAAAGTTCAACTTTAAAGAAGAATGGATAAATGATGAAAAAAAGAACAGTAAAAATCTTAATCTCAAAGAGATGGAAAAGTTATATATCGAGGAGTTTGGTCCATTCGAATATTCATTGCTTGTATCAAGATACTCTTTTCTTTTCTCTGCAGATTTAGATGCTATTTTGAAGTATAGTTTCCAGGAAAATAAATAATCATTTAACATTTCATCTTTTTTTCCAATTATACCGAAAAAGCTCATCGAAAGATTAAAAGCGAATATAGAAACCATACCAGGAATGGGAATTCGTTTTCCTTATGGGTAGGAAATTCACCTGTCTTTTACATCTTACAGATAACTCCTGAGCTAACCAGCAAGGAGAGTCTCGACCATAGGGTGAGATTTGTCATACATTTTTGCTCTTATATTCAATATTCTCACAGAATTATCAATCCCGCAAAAACCATTACCAAAATTGTCACCCGGATTAGCGGTTTGTGAGCCCTTATTTACCTATTTTTTCCAATATATTTATAAACTCTAAAGGATTGAATACCGGTATTTTAGAATTTTTAAATCCTTTTACATCTCTTGTAATTATATATTCCACTCCAATATGTGATCCCCCTTCAAATAATACGGCATCTTCAAAATCTGAAAATTTCGACTTCAAAGCACTCCACAAAATTATTCTATTAACAGGAATTATCTCAAAAATAGATAGCAAAACTTCTACTTTCTCTACAGCTATTTCTCTTCCAAGATTCTTCTGTAATAGATAATATATTGTTGTTATTGTAGTCGCCCCCACATAACCAACTATTTCTGATTGTTCTACTTTTGTCATCAAATACGTTGCAGCATCACAAAAAGGTTCTCTATCCAATAAAACATCAAGAATTATATTTGTGTCAAAAAGAACTTTCATAAGTATTTTTCTTCTAAATGTCTTTTATAATCATTTTCATCTACTTTTTTGTTGCGGAGTATACCTTTCAATGATTTTACACCGGGTGTCATTTTATATTTTTTATTAAACTTTTCATTTCTTATCATTGTAAATAAATCAGCGACGATTTTTGAAATTGATTTACCCGTCTTCGCAGAATATTTTTTTGCATCTTTTATCAAATCCTCATTTATCCGTAATGTTAGTTTTGTTTTCATATTTACCCCTAATTTTTACACGTATTTTTATTTTAATATTATACGGCATTATTGTAAAGTAAATAATTCGTTTAATTTTTATCATAATTTATGAGTTTTCAACATATTTTAAAATCTCCTATTTTTAACTTTCAATGCAAGATTAACATTCGGGATCAACAGCATGCGGAACGGGTTGTCTTCAAACTTTTGTCATATCGTAATTCAATCTTTATAATACCTCCCATTTGCTTCAATCTACACTATCGATAATAGATTCATAGAATCCTAGTACCTGTTGCAAAATCTCCGATTCTGTAAACTCAAGGACAGATTAAGGATTGTCCCAAAATAGTCAGGGAGTGAATTCAGTCTTTATCCTTTCTACAGCTCCTCTTGGTACCCTCCCAGGTGAAACCACAATGCTCGCTAGCCCAAGCCCTTCAAGCATCCTCTGCAGCCCAAATCCCATGCATCCAGCTTCGTAACAGACCACAACACCACCTCTTTCTAATAACTCCTTAAACAATTTCTTGATTACAACGTCCTGATTCCGAATCGTCCTCTCAAGAAATACCTTCCGCTCATTCTCCCTGTATACCCCTACATCAATTGCTTCTTTATGGACATCCATTTCAACATATTGTATCATTTCCAAAGTGACCTCCTTCTTGTATGCGGTAATCCCCACATTATGTGGGTAAATCCGCGGATTTGCAATCTAGGAGGTCATATCTTATTGTCTACATTCTTTAGCAATCCCTGTCACGAAATTGTTTAATATTATATCAGAATTATAAAAATTGGTTATATATTTGTTTAATTTGATAATCAAAAATTTTAAAATAAGAATCAAGCACTTTTAATTTTCCGAGAAAAGAGCAAAAAGTCCTCCCTCCTGATAAGATCCAGAAAATAATGGTAGTATTAGTGTCATTAATTGCGGCGGTCTTAATTATTATTGTTAAAAACAATTGGTAGTTAGGTATTTTTACATCATTGCTTATTTGGGTTTTTTAGTATCTTATTCATTTTTTAAAATGGCATGTTTTTAGTCATTTTGGAAAACTTTATTATTAAAAATATATTGATTTATACCCACCTCATTCTGGGGCTTCCATGCCCCCGAAGGTGAAATAGCTTTGTTGCAAAAAAACTCCAAACATTTTATTATATTAAGTTTACTTTTTTTTTTGAGTTTGCTTTTATTCTGTTTATAATATTTGTTTGGGAGGAAAAAAATAGGCTCAGAAGTTATTGCAAAATGCAATTGTGGCTATGAGGCCACCTCTTTGATTGGTGGTGGTATGTTAAATCACGAAACTACATGCTACTTCCCCTGTCTTTGTGAGAATTGCCATAATGTAGTACAGGTTAATCTTCTCTCGAAACAAAAAAGGTGCCCTAAGTGCAAGTCAACAAAAGTTATCCCGTATGATGATCTGACTCTATCAGACGGTACGGGTAAGCACGAGGTAACAAGTTGGAATGTTAAAAATAGGCTTGGTAGAGTACTGAAATTGACTGATGGGAATTATACTTGCCCTAAATGTGGACAAATGACTCTTCATTTTGAGAACAGTGGATTGTTTTGGGATTAATCAAAATTTGAATATTGAGTAGTAGTTATTATTTACAAAAATGGAAAAGGGCCTATTGGCCCATTTTTCATACTTCAAAACCTGCACTATGTTGAAATCATATTCGTCCTAAGCCTGTAATAGGAGGAATTAGAATCAATACGAATCTTGTTCATACTCATGTAACTTGCCCTCCCAGAGCCAAAATTTCCTCCTGAATCTTCAAAAAGACCCTCAATTTTCCACCTTTTCTCCCATAAAAGAGATTTGAAATAATCTGGACCTTGCCAATTTCTGATACGATCTAATTACTCCTGGTGGGTAATTCTAAATATAAATCATGCACGATGTGAGTAATTCCTCGGTAAACAACTTTCTCTCAAAATACAGCTTTTACAATATCCACCAACTATTCTGCACCATTTTCTTCCTCAACCCGTCTTTTTATAGGAATTAAAAAATGCCCCCTTCAAACACCTGTATCAATCATTTCTCCGATCATATCCAAACTCTCCCCTCGAAATCCCTCTCTCCCCCAGATTTTCTTCTCACAAACCTGCTTTCTTGCATTGTTGGGCTACACGCTCAAAAACTTCCTAGAATATCTCCTCTCTAAATCTATTACGAATCCGGGTCAAAGAAGAATGATCAGGAGCTTCATCCCGGGGGCGATAACCCAATAAACCACCGGTATGTCAGGTTCACCTGAATCTCCTCACATAGCTGCCTACCGGAAGGCATTCCTTAAAGGTATCGGTTAAGCTTCATTCGGAAAAATATTCCAAGGTCTGTTGATGGATGACCATCACCCTCACAATAATAGGCCTTCGTGAGTCCCCTTATAAAAGATAGATTCAATACTTTTTTGATTTTTCTCAGGAGGTGACTTAAAAATCAGAAAAAAAACCTCGTTACGGTATATACCTCCAGATTACCATGTCGGAATTGCCGGAACTGTTTGTACCACGCCCAGCAACCAGTATCTTTCCATTCGAGTCTGTTGTAATGGAGTAACCGGAATCATCATCACTTCCGCCTGCAGCACCGTCATGAGCCACAATTCCATTACTGCCAAAACTCATATCAAGTGAACCCGAATTGTAACAGCTAACAACCACATCGGTTACATCAGCACCGGATATCGTACCACTGCCCTTTTCTATATAACAGCTCTGAGCAGCAGGATTACTCTTAACAGTAACTTCATAAGAAGATCCATCCGAAAGTGGAGTCTCAAAGGTAAATGTTCCATCAGAGGTTATTGTAAGATCATCACCTCCGTTGTTCTGGAGTATCAATGTTCCGCTGAGCCCACTTACCGTACCTCCAACGGTATAGGTGGGAGTAGATTCATCACCACTACTACCATCACCACCACCTTTTCCTGCACACCCTATAACAACTAGAGCAATAGAAAGCAGTAATAACAAAAAGATGGATAGAGCCTTTTTTCTCTTCATGATTGACTCCTCCTTTTTTATAATAACCGCTTTAAAACACTGTACCTCGCATTGCAATATACATTATACAATTTTTACAACTTTTTTGTTAATTGAGGAAAATTGAGGAAAATAATGTTTAATTAATATATTATTTTTTATTTTATCAAATTAACTCTATTAACCTATTTTTGATTTTAATTAGCTATTATGTAAGAAATTAGCACTTTTATTGAATCAAGTGTTTTCCAATTATTTGCTCTCTACTCATCTACCCCGGGATCGATGTTTTTTTCTAATTTTGCTTTTCAATTGCATATTCTGGAGCAAAACTGCCACCTATTCTGGATTAAAGTTGCCACCATTC
>CAZFGQ010000127.1:0-4864 GCA_964518675.1 uncultured Spirochaetota bacterium | reverse complement strand
TAGAAAAACTCATCCATCAGTTTGATAAAAGATTCAACATGCTCACCTGGTTTATGGGAATAGGCTTTACAATCACCGTATCAATAATACTTACCGTCCTTAATTTCTTATTGAGATAAAACTCATTTAATATAGGATCTATTAAGATATAAAAACATTGAAAACTAAGCACTGCTCTCAAATAAGCTCATGATCTCTTCTTTACCCAGTGATTTGAAAAAGGCCTTCTCTGTTGTAATGATATCATTTAAAAGTTCCCTTTTCTTTTCTTGAAGTACCAGTATTTTTTCTTCGATAGTATCTTTTGTAATGAGTTTATAAATTGTAACCTTATTAAGCTGACCTATCCGGTGGCTTCGATTTACGGCCTGCATTTCTACCGCCGGATTCCACCACGGGTCAAAGAGAAACACGTAATTGGATGCGGTCAGGTTTATTCCCAGACCGCCTGCCTTCAGGCTGATAATGAATACCTTCTTAGCTTCATTATCCTGAAACTCTTTAATGATCTTCCCGCGATTTGGGGTTGAGCCATCAAGATATGTATATTCAATACCGGAAGATTCTACCCACTTTTTTATTTCCAAAAGGCTCCCCAGGAACTGGCTGAATATTAAGGCCTTATGATTTTCAGACACGATCTCCTCAATCTTTAATTTCAACAAATCAAACTTACATGAAGGGACATTACTGTAGTTTTGTGAAACAAGCGAGGGAAGTATTGCTGCCTGCCTTAACTTCAGTAGTGCTTCAAAAATAAACATGGCAGATCTGTTCAGGCCATTACGATCTATTTTTTCCTGAACTTTATTTTTATAAAATTGCCTTATCTCCTCATACAGCCTCTTCTGCTTTTTATCCATTGTTGCATAAAGAATTATCTCTTCTTTTGGAGGTAAATCCTTCAATACATCCTCTTTCTTTCTTCTCAAAATGAACGGAAATATCATTTTCTTCAAAAGTTCACTTTTGCCAGTATCACGATCCTTTTCAATTGCTTTTGCGAATTTTCTTTTAAAATCTGTGAGTGATCCAAGCAAACCAGGATTTAGAAAATTCATCTGTGCCCATAGATCAATGGTACTATTCTCAACCGGTGTGCCGGTAAGTGAAAGTCTGTGCTTTGCATTTATGAGCTTTATACTTTTATATCCTTTTGATACCGGATTTTTAATTGTCTGCGCTTCATCAAGTATCAGGTATGTAAAACTGTATTCTGTAATTTTTTTAATATTCCTACGAAGGGTTGCATAACTGGTTATCACTATGTCATTTGCGAAAACATTGTCCAGATCCTCTTTGAGTGAAGAACCATGGTATATATAAGCATTAAGGCTAGGCACAAATCGCTTTATTTCATTCATCCAATTTGAAAGAGTGCTCACCGGTGCCACAACAAGAGCTCTTTCAAACTTTTTTTCATTTTTAAGAGTGAGAATAAAGGCAAGTACCTGTATTGTTTTACCAAGCCCCATATCATCGGCAAGTATGCCATTAAGTTTATATTCATGTAGAAAATATAACCAGCTAAGACCCGCTTTTTGATACCCTCTCAGAGAGCCATTGAATCCAGTTGGAGGCTCTATATGTTTAATTCCATCAAAATTTTTTAATCCATCTATGACCCGTTTTATATTCTTAATATTTTCTTCATCTCTGTTCTTAATATCCTGATAAAGCTCATCTATAATTGAAATGTTATACTTAGAAAGCTGGATACAATCATCTTTTACAAGACCATGTTCATGGAGCGCTTTTAATTTTTTTATATATGAATTGTCAACTATTATGTATGTATCTTTTGTGTTTAAAACATTACCTACTATATCATCAGATCCAGGATTAAAGGTAAAAGTGTTTCCATCTTCCGATTGAAGCTCAGTTTTTATATCGAGCCAATCAATTCCCCAGTTAGCGGTAAAAACAACCCTCGTAGCACGTGTTACCCTTTTTCCATCTTTCCAGATTTCAAAACCCTCAGAGATAAGTCTTTCACCATATTCAGAAATAAAATGAGAAATACTTTTTTCAAGTACGAGACTCTCGTCCTCTCTATTATCCTCCCCAAGATATCGACGTATTCTATTATACTCAGAATAATATGGAGATATATCTCTTTCTACCATCTCATAGATATAGTTTGAAATTGTTTTTTCATAATTCATATTTCTCCATGCAATTACTATCTCATCTGAGGACTCATTCCTTGTAGGTTTATCCTCTGAAATCCTATCCTCTTCCTTGTTCATGATTAAAATATCCGCTTTCAGCTCATATGGTATCAATCTTGTATATCTTATTTGTTTGTTACCGTTACTATTTGTATCTCTTCCTTTAATGGCCGGAACAATAGATATTTCCTCCTCCTTAAGACTCATCGTTTTAATCGTTTCATCTTTATAAGGTTCATACATATATTTAAACATCATCTGGATTTGAAGGCCTTCATAAACATCCTTTAAAACCAAAACAGGTTTAGGCTTAACACTTACAACCCTCACCCTCTTTACCGGAAACTCAATCGTAACAAAATCTGAAAAATGTTTATTAACTATACCCTCTAGTTTTTTTATATCTGAAACTTTATATTCTCTCCCCAGTGCCAGCAGACTCTCTATAAGTTTTCCGTAATATGGATTTTTATCCGTATAGAATATTTTATTTTTTTCATCATCAATGATGAAAAACACTTCAGGTGAAAAACCAACATTGGAAACCTTCACTATCCTTGAAGATTCATCATTATCACCTATAAAGGTGATCTCTGGCCTGAATAGGGGTTCATTGTCTTTGTTTAACAAAAGGCTGTAAAATTTAAACCTTACAATAGTCCTCTTCAACCTTGAAAAAAATAATTTTTCATAATACTGGCCTTTTTTTATATATAATGGTAGTACCTCCTCATTTTTAACGTGTTCCATCTCCGTGGATACTTGCTGCTGACTATTTTTAGAGTGATTAAAATTTTCAGAAAGATGAGTTTTTACATGTAAATTATTATTCTCTGGAGGATTATTTCTCTCAGCGGGATATTTTCCCTCATGAGGATTAGGTATACCGAATTTACCATCATCCAATACAGCCTTATCAGGTAAAAAGAATCCAATAAAATACTCAAAAGGAGCCTTATTGTTAATGTAACGCTCGATATTTAAAAGTAGAAAATATTCTTTCTCAGTAATTGGATACGAAATTTTTGAAAAATTGTAATTTTCAACCCTTCCTGCTTCCCCATTACGTTTGATATACTGTAAGGCTGGCTTTAAGACCCATCTGGAGCCGTAAGAAGTGTAATTATAATTTATATAAGATGTTACCTCCTTCTCAACAGTAAAAATAAGTCGAAATCCTCCTGCGGGTTTCTTATCAATTGCCGATTCATTTTTATTTTCCTGTGGGAAAATTATATTCTGGAATATCGGGTGGTCTGCCTCTCCTTTATCCTTTAATTCAAGAATCACATCGTAATTAAAAGGTTTTGCCCTTTCATTGACTCCATCAAAAAAATTTTTCCTCTTATCCTGATTATTTTCTTTTTTCAATTCAATATACTTCAAAAGCACAGCACCTATATGTTTGCAAAAATCTGGATATGGACAATCGCAATATGCATCAATTATTTCTTCCTTTTTATCAAAATAAATCTCAACATGATAAAAATTACCACGTGAGCCCCTTACAACAGCATTCACCTCACCATCGCCCTGATTATTAAAAAATTCCTCAACCAATCCCCTCCTGTAATAATCGAGCGCCCTCGAATATATTTTGCTTCCGAGAAGTTCTTTTATTAAACTTTTATCTATCATAACTTATCTAAAAACCTTATATAATAAAATTATCGGTTTTAAAAAACCATGTTTTGGTGAATAATGTAAACCCTTTCCATGCTTTTATTCAATAAGAATCTTTAAAAACCATTTAATAAAGAGGTGAAGTCAAAAATTACCCTAATTAATTTTTTGAAAAATTAACATACAACTGAAATAAAAAACAAAATTTCTCCGTTTAATTTTATTGATTCACAATCTCAAAAGGGAGTATAATTTATGAAAGATTCCAGAAACGAGATAAAAATGAAAAACATAAACGAAGATGAGTTTGAAAAAAGGGTTAAGAAAATAATTGATCAAGAGAAAGAAGAGCTTTACAGGGAGTTTTACAATCGCCTTGGCATAGAAGAAAGAAGAACGGAGATCCTCGAGAGGATCATAAGAATTGAAGAAGAGATCAAAAGCCACAGAATGCTTACCGAAAGCCTGGTCCACCAGATGGACAAAAGATTCGAACAGGTGGACAAAAGATTTGAACAGGTGGATAAAAGGTTTGAGCAGGTAGATAAAAGATTTGCACAGATAGATAAAAGATTTGAAGAGGTAGATAAAAGATTTGAGCAGGTGGATAAACGGTTTGAGCAACTCATTCACCAGATGGACAAAAGATTCGAGCAGGTGGACAAACGGTTTAATCTTTTAACATGGATTATGGGAGTCGGCTTTACAGTGATAATCTCAATTCTCATAACTCTGCTGAACTATGTTTTAAAATAAAATGATTTATACTCTTGGCAGAAATAAGAAACATTAAAAGACTTACTCATATAAAGGATGAGTTGAAGATGCAGCCTTGAAGTGTTCTTACAGGATTTTTTTATGACTCTGAAAAAGCCAAAGAAGCCATGCAACTCGAAAGATTTGTCATTAAACCAGTTAATAAAAAGCCACAGGAATAATTTAATGACCTCTCTTAAATGAGCTCAAAATCTTGGATACACCTGATCCAGAATCAGCACCGGAAATGAAAAAAAGATAATAGCAGCAAAAAAGATGGTACAGGAGGTTGTGATATACTATACTCAAGCCAA
>CAZFGQ010000126.1:0-4918 GCA_964518675.1 uncultured Spirochaetota bacterium | reverse complement strand
CTTTCAGCTTAAACAAAGCATGGTATCCATATATACCGTAGTCTCTGTCAAGAGGAACATTCACAAAAGGTATTTTGAACAAGACATTAAGCAACAAACTCGCTATAAACGCCAGAATCAATAGCATCAGCACCCCTTACGTATCAACACTTCAATTTTATCACCGAGATTAAAAGGCCTACCTAAAACATAGTTTAACATTATAACCAGCTTCCCAAACGCAATCCACACTCTGCCAGCATCAACTGGCTTGCTATAATCAACAACCTGTGGAGAGGTCATGCCTCTCTCCACAACCCCTGCACTCATTTTCTCTACCTTACCCTTTTTCTCCAACAGAAGTTTAAACTTATGATAAATGTAAAACGACTCAGGAATTCCATACGTTCTAATACGAAAAGATATAGGATAATACTTCTTTATCTTTCCAAGAAGAACGTAAAAACTTTTAGGAGTAAAATAGTTTACGTGTGAAGGCGGAGTATTAAAGTAAAACTTCGATACTCCTAATTTCACAGACACCGAGCCAAAATTAGGAACCCCGGCTATATAGACAATCCCCCCAGGTTTTAACACTCGCATAATAGACTTCAGGTGCTCATAAGGATCATATACATGCTCCAAAGTAGACGTGCTCACCACCAAATCGAAATAATTCTCAGGCAAATAGTCCTCTTCGATTTCTCTATCATAGAGGGCATAATCATATAACTTCGCATACTTCCTTGCCCAAGGAGAAACATCAAGGCCAAAGCAATGCCAGCCCATTGCCTTAAAATGCCTCAGCAACATACCGTTACCACAGCCAACATCAAGAACCCTACACCTGTGGCCGAGATATCTAAATCTGAAGGCAATTCTTCCAAACCAGAGAGCATCCATATAAGTCTGATTCCGAGTAAACAGCTCATCAATATAGTCTGAAACAACAAAGTTACTCTCAACAACTTCTCCTCTTGAAATATCTGCAAAGACAAAACCACAGTTATAGCACATAACCATATCATAACAGTTTATTTCGCCAATTTTACCTACCTGGTTTCTATCTCCACAAATTGGACAACTTCTGCCAGCCATATCCTGTATATTCAAAAAATCATCTAATTCGGATTATAAAAAATTAATCGAGACCCATCCCTCTCTAAGTCAAATTCTACCTCCTTCAAACTGGAAAGAACACTCCTTACACGAGCTTTTTTGTTAGGGGGAACAAAAAAGAGCAGAAATCCACCGCCACCTGCTCCCAACAACTTCCCTCCTATAGCCCCAGCTCTCCGGGCTTTTTCATACCATTCATCGATCCTCGGATTCGTTACCTTACTAGACAAGGTTCTCTTTATCTCCCACGCGGTATTTAACAAATCTCCAAATTCCAACAAGCTACCGCTACCTGTCAACACGCTAACTCCTTGATCAACTAGGTCATATAAAATCTGAAGCTTATCATTAATTTTATTTTCTCTTATATTGCTAATCTGTTCCTCCAAAACTTTATTTGCATACCTCTGTAATCCTGTATAAAAAAGCATCAGATGGTTCCTGAATTCTCTCAACCGTTCCTTTCGCAGAGGTACTGGTTCAGGAGTAACTCTCCCACTCCTTTCAATCAACAAATGTAATAACCCTCCTATCGCACATGTATACTGGTCCTGAACCCCTACCCTCTCTCTTATTAACTCCTGTTCAACATAGACCGCCTCCTCTGCCAGCTGCTCCCTGGTAACAAATTCACCCTTGAAGGCATGTAGAGCATGCAACAGTGTCACAGTAAATGATGAAGAGGAACCCAAACCTGTTCTCGAGGGCAAATCCCCAACATAATTAATTTCAATACCATCCTCTATGTTCAAAAATTTCAGGCACTCCCTGACTGAAGGATGCTTAATCTCATCCACCGTTTTTACAAGTTCCGTAATGGAGTAGCTAACCCTTATATTATAGTCAAAGAATCTCTCAAGCCTACTAACAGTCACATAAGAATATTTGTTAATAGTCAAACCAAGCGTCTGTCCCCCATACTTTCTAAAAAAATCAGGATAGTCTGTACCTCCTCCTAACAAGCTCACCCTCACAGGAGTTCTTGCTATTATCATCTTACCCTCTTTTCTTTAACAAGGAAAAGTCACTTATCTATTAAGGCAGCATACTTTCTTATCTTTTCTATCGTCCCAAAATCATAAAAACCTTTTGTTATCTCAAAACCATATACTCTTTTACCACTTTTAACAGCCAGCGGAATAATATCACACTCTATCGATAGATAGTCCTTATTAAACAGCTCTTTTACTCTGCTAAAAGTAAAACAATAACACCCAGCATTTATAAAGGAGCTCTTATTTCCAACTTTTTCCTCAAAGCTTAAAACTCTACTATCTTCATCCAGCTCAACCGAACCAATATCCTTCAACCCTTTTTCCTTTTTGACAACTACGGTAATATCAGAATTCTTTTGGCAATGAAATTTCAGAGCTTCCCTGTAATCAATCTCCAGTAGCGTATCTCCATTTAGAACAAAGAAAGGCTCTTTCAAACCGTACTCCTTGTATATATGAGGTATTGCTCCCCCTGTCCCCATTGGTGTCTTCTCTACGTAATAGTTAACTTTATCAACCAGTCCTCTGTTTTGCAGATACTCAATAACCTTTTCCGACAAATAACCGAGAGAAAGAAATATCCTCTCAAAACCCCTGCTGGTAAGGTTCTCTATCTGTCTATCCAGAATACTTTTCCCCTTAATCTCCACAAGAATTTTCGGAATGCCCGGGAAAAATCTCCGCAAACGAGTCCCTTTGCCACCAGCTAAAACTACTATATCCATCCTCACTCTCTAATACCTATGCATTCCTGCAAAAATCATCAATCCTAATAAGTATACTGTAAACTCTTCTCAACTCCTCTATACCATCATCGATACTTACTTTAGCGGTAAACCCGGCTTTTTTTATTTTCTCATTAGATACAATATAATTTCTCTTGTCCGGATCCTCACCTATCTCAGCAATCTTATACACAAAATTCGGTATATGCTGCTTTATAAGCTTTGCCAGTTCCTCCTTCGATAGATTTGCATCATCAAGCCCCAGATTGTAAACTTCATTTTTCATCAGATCGAAATTTTCGATACAATACAGGAAACAATCACAAACATCTGAAATATGCACGTAGTTCCTCTTAAAATGAGGCTGATAAATTATTATATAACCATCTTTCATCGCTCTATAAGTAAAATCATTGACAAGCAAATCCAACCTCATGCGGGGGGAATATCCAAAAACCGTTGCAAGTCTTAATACCACTACATTACCGCTATCAAGAAGCGATTTCTCAGCCTCCACTTTCGATCTCCCATAAATACTGATGGGGTTCAAAGGGGTATTCTCATCACAATATATCTCTCCGGTAGTAGTACCATACCCACTGTTTGTGTTGGGAAAAATCATTATCTGGCTCTTACTCCTCATTCTGTCAAGCATGATAATAGCATCCCTGTTTATACTCCATGCATCATGCGGACTTCTCTCACACGCCGGCATCCCTACCAGAGCAGCAAGCGGAATTATCACATCAAACTTCTTTATCATTGGTTTGAAAATCCTTTCATCTCGCACATCACCATAATAAAAGTAAAAATTATCCCGAGAAGCATAGGCAAGAAGACTCGTTTGCTTATACATCAAATTGTCCACAACATGCACTTCCCAGCCTTCATCCAATAACTTCCCAACAAGGACAGAGCCAATATAACCTGCCCCACCTGTTACTAAAACCCTCACAATTCCCTCCTATTTTTCTGGTTATCGATCTTCACGCCCCGCGCAAAAAGTTCTTGCTTCATCAAATTAATACCCAAAATACTTGTTTGCTTCATATAAACCCAGTTGTCTGAAATAATTCTCCGCCTCCTCAGACCAATACTCATCCAGACTCGACAACTTTCCAGACCATGTTAATGTTCCTCGAAATAAGAACTTATCAGGATCAACTTTTCTATCTCCAAGTCCCAGAAATCTCCCCAACTTCGTTAGAATCCCTTCCGGCATCTCTTTCATCTCCAGAATCTCCTCAAACCTCAGAATTAACACATCATTACACTTCATCCACCCCATAAGCGGGAAAGCCCAGGTATCAGAAAATATCCTCCCAAATTCCCTCAAATAAGCCACCATCATATTTTTTTTATCCTGCTCCTTGTGCCAGGTAAAATGACTTAAGTCCTCTCTACCCGTATCCTTTAGAAACCTCATATGCGATATCAAACAGTGACGCAGCTCTCTCACTATGAAAATTTTTTTGAAGTCCCGCAAACATCTCTTGATATAATCGTTACAATGAAAATGTCCTACGACAAATTGACCTGGCCTCACCCCTTCCACCACTTCATCAAAAGGCATTTCATAAACGTAATTTCTATAGTTCCTACGTCCTTCCTCCAGTGATATAAATCTGTAATCCGTGAACCCAGAACCATCAGCAGTTACATGCAATCCCGTGCTTACCAAACCCAAACTCCTTAGCAGCTCAGCCAACAAGTAGGTCCCGGCCTTAGGAAGGGATATGATTGCTACTTTATATCTACATTCCCCTCTCTCAACAACAAAAACGGCCTTCAAACCCATATCTATAAACATCAGTATTTTATACTCCAAAATGAAGCTGTTAAATCTCCTCACCTTGAACTTAGCTACAACTCGTACCATCTCTATACAAATGCTTCATTACATCTACTCGCTCTACTCAACTACACACTCTGCTAAACTTAAGGGGTTATGAAAACTCCTCCATCTCTGTACCAACCTTATTCTCTCATCTACATTCTCTTTAGACAACCTATAACTCTCCTTTATAGCCATTGCTAAACTAACATAATCTCCCGACTTAAAAGACACTCCAGTAACCCCCTCTACAATACTCTCTTCCA
>CAZFGQ010000125.1:0-4936 GCA_964518675.1 uncultured Spirochaetota bacterium | reverse complement strand
AGCTTCCTGATCTTCAAAGGCCGCCAGCGCCGCCCACATTGGAATAATACCAACATTCCATGGAATAACAGTAGCAGCTATCTGAGATATTGTATCCTTATCACCGAGTGCATACCCAAACCTCAGACCTGCAAGTCCATACGCCTTTGAAAGAGTTCTCGTAACTATTACATTTGGATATTTTTTCGTAAGTTCAACCTGGGATTTTTGCAGGCCTGCAAACTCCACATAAGCTTCATCAACCACAAACGGTAGTCCAGTTTCAGCTATTTTTATAAATCCTTCCTGATCCATGAAGTTTCCCGTAGGATTGTTGGGGTGAGCGATAACTATGATCTTAGTTTTTGGTGTAATGGCCTTAATAATGCTGTCAGGATCGAAATGAAACCCATCTTCATCGTATATCATGGGAACGGAAACTAGTTTTCCTCCAACTGCAATACACCTCAGCTTGTATATACCAAAACAAGGAGTATGCTGGATTACCTCTTCACCTGGCTGAACAAAAGCTCTCCATATCATATCGTAAACTTCACTCGAGCCATTACCAATAAGAACATTCTCATAACCATCAAGCCCATTTAATTCAGCAATCTTCTCTCTAACAGCATAACCCGAATCCGGATACCTGTTTGCCATTTTTCCGTACTCTATAATTGCATCCACAACTTTCTTAGAGGGAGGGTTTGGATTCTCATTGGACATCATCCTGCGAAGCTTTTTATCCCGCCACGCCAGGTCTATGTGAGGCGAGGTATACATCTTCACTCCCCTTAACCAAGGAACAAAGTAATCCTCAATCTTCTTCATAATCTATCTCCTTAACATTTTTATTGTTAGGCCTGTATATACATCTACCTATATACACTTGAATTATCTTTTTGTCAACTATTTTTTACTGATTTGCCGTTTTATTAATACAAAAATTAACGGGGCAACATAAAAATCTTCTCTTCGAATATTTTATTCTCTCAGAAAAGGTATGAAGAAACTTCCATATATCGGATTAAATTAATAAATTGCCAATCAAATTGGTAGTAATTTTTTTGGTTTACAGGTTATTTTTCAGCGGAACCTATACCTCGCTGATATTCTCCCGTTTCCACCTTGAATAAATACCTGTCGCCTCTATAATAGGAATGAAGAACTTCAATGCACTCATTTTCTTTTGTATAAGCGAGGCTCTCAATAAAAATACAGGGGGTTGTGAGATGAATTCCGAGAACGCTTGCTATATATTTCGTAGGCATAACAGCTTTTATCGTCTTTATTGAATGATCAAGATCTGCATTAAATTCTCTTGTTAAAATTTCATACATTGAACCCTTTATATCCATATCAAGTAATTTACCAAACTTTTCAAAAGAATAATATTGAATTTCAAGTACAAGAGGAACCTTTTCAGCAATTCTTACTCTTTCTATTTTTACCACATCCTCATCTGGTAAAAGATTTAATTGCCTTTTCAACTCATTTGTTGGTTTAATCCTGCTTTTATTGAGTATTTCATCCGCAATCAATATGTTATCGAATTCAAAATCATCAACAAAACTGGTCATTACATTTAATTTATGAAGTGGATAAATTGGACTTTTTCTTTTTACAATTGTTCCAACCCCTTTTCTCTTTTCAACCAGTCCCTTTTGCATTAACAGGTCGATAGCGTGTCTCACAGTATTTCTGTTTACTCCCACTTCCTTTGATAACTCAGCCTCTGAAGGTAGCATTGACCCAACTTCAAACTTTTCACTTTTTATCATCTCCTCCAGCCAATCGCTGAGTTGAATGTAAAGCGGGATTGGATTTGATTTATCAACTATTCCGTTCATACGTGAATACCCTTCACCTCACTATTTATTTGGATTTATTCTAATCATTAATATTAATTCTGTATATCCTACAACTGCCTCATCATATAATAAATAGTGCAATATTGTCAAGTAAAAAATTGCATAGACAAGTAGACATCTCAAATTTTAATTTGATTTTCAAAAAAATATCTGAAACTATATTGCCAACACATAATCAACCAATTGAGTTTATTTTGTTTCTTGTTTCCATGGCAACTCTTTATTCTTCTTAATGTGATCGCACACCGAACCTTGGTTCCATAGCATTTGTTTTTCTCGATGCAATCATTTTCAATTTACCAGTTTCCATGTCCATTACGTATATCGAAAAATGCCTGTTTTTATCCTCTTCGTATATTTTCCCCTCAAAACATATAAACCTCATATCATCTGAAAATCTAGGGTTAAAACAGAAGAATTTTTTACAATCAAATTTTTCATCTAATAGATCTATCACCTCACCTGTTTCCAGATTGTACAGATAAATGGTGTTCCCCTCAACTGCTTTTCCTTTTCTGAAAACAAAATCTGATGTAAAGTAAATTCCCTTCCCATCTGGAGTAAATCTGGGATTATATTCAAGCCCCGGACTCTCAAAAATCATCTTTTTATTGTTCCCATCAGAATCCATCATCCATACATCAAAGCTACCCCTTATATCACTCACGTATACAATTTTCCTACCATCATTATTATAGGACGGAGAACGGTTAGAGTAATCAAAATTAGTAAGGTCTCTCACCCCAGATGAATGAATATCAACAACCGAAATCGCAGAGTGATAAGGCATATATTTTACAAAGAGAATCTCTGAATCATCTGGAGAAAATGAGTGTGAAACAATTTTAAAATAATCTCTGGTAATCCTCCTTTTAACTCTGCCATCAACAGATATAATAAACAGGTTTTCATAGTACCTCCCGCCTCTTTCATGTGAGAGATAGGCAATATACCTTCCATCATGGGAAAAAACAGGTAATGTATCTACATAATAGTCTCTTGTAAGATTTATGATTTTATTTGAAGAAATTTCCAGCAAGAAAATATCCATATTCCCACTTTTACTCAGACCACTAAAGGTAACATACCTGCCATCAGGTGAGACATCGTAAGGTATCTGGTATTTTGCATAACCAGGTAATTCCCTCAGAAGAGAACCGCTATCGAAGATCACATCCTCTCTGTGTCCTCTCTTTCTGAATATTGCATAGTATCCATCTTTCTTTGACATGTAATAAATATCAGGTTCCTCATTGTTCATAATTCCCCTTGCGAACACATCGATCGATAAGAAAAAAAATAAAAGTGTTATCATCACCAGAGATTTTAACAATGTTTATAACACCTCGCTATGGAATAAATAAATTTTTAAATCTTAAATTAACTCTAATATCAACACACAAGAAAATAAAACTGTATTTTGCAATTGATTTGGTTATTTATAATTCCTCTTTTCAATACTTCCCAAAAACATCTATAAAAAAACAATACTAATCATTCATTACCTATCAATGTTCTCAGGAAGGAATTTTTCAAAGAAATCCAGAGAAGGATAAAAAGCCACTAAACACTATCTATCCATTTATTAAAATCCTTATCTTTTGCATTGTTTCTTAATCTTTCAAACCTATTGTTTCCATATGTATAAAAATCAAAATCAATTCTTGAAACCTTTGATTGTATCATGGCCCAGAGGCCCCACCATAAATCCGATACTATTTTATAAAGCAACATCCTGGAAAGTTTCTCAAAATTCATTTCTCCACAATATTCCTTAATAATCAATTCCTCCTGCTCTCTTGAAAAAGGATGCTCAACTGCAAAGTCACCAAGATCAAAATATGGGTCACCATAGCCCCCATATTCCCAATCGATAATCCATATTTTTTTGCCATCATCCATAAAATTCTCTGATAAATAATCATTATGACATGCTACATCAGGTGGCTTATTCCTTAACATTGCCTTCTCTATTTGCGAGCTAACTTTGAGCATCCATTCTATATCATTAGGAAGAGGAGCATTATATTTTTCAATGTATTCATTCATGTACTTTCTTATTGTTTCGAAAGGGTCAAACCTCTTTTTAAATTTTGCCTTCTCATGTATAATTTTTATTGATCCAACAATTCTTTTTATCAGTTCATCACTACCAGCTATTTCTTCTGTTGTTAATGTTTTTCCATTTATAAATCTGAATACAGAAACATTTTCAGGTTTAATAAAATAAACAACCTCTGGGGCTACTCCTGTCTTCCCGGCTTCTATCGAACAATTGAGTTCATTTTCACGATCTATAAATATTTCTGTTTCTGCTCCCGGAATTCTAACCACAAAAGCTTCACCATTTACAATGACCTTATAATTATGATTGGTTATACCACCACCAAGTGGCTCATATTTAACATTCTTATCATTCCAATCTTTTATTTTACCTATAACTTCTTCTATCGAGATAATCATAGTCTCATCACCTTTATTAAAGATTATTTTTTATTTACTTTAAGGAAGGAAATCTTATTATTTGTTTAATAATTCTAAAATCTTTACTCTATTTTAAGTAAACTCTTAAATTTTTCTCCTAATTTAGGAATTAGACCTTCTATTCCTCCAGGCATGAAAATCAGTACCAGAATTATCGCAAGACCAAAAAATACAGGTCTTATCTGGGCAAAAGGTCGTGTTACCTCAAAAACCGTTTGCATTACACCAACACCTATTATTGGTCCCCAGAAGGTTTTTGTACCGCCTACAACAAGATATATTAAAAGATAAAGCATTGATGTAAGCTCAAACATATTGGGATCCACAGTTCTCAATCGATGCACAAGAACCCCACCTGCAATACCAGCACAAAATCCTCCTATAGCACTTGCCATTAATCTATGTTTTCTTACACTTATACCCGTTGACTCAGCGAGAAGTGGATCAATTGAAATCGCCTTAAATGTTTCACCTATATGAGATTTATCAAGTCTGTAAAGCAAATAAAGAATTATTAACATTACTACAAGAGTGAAAAAATAATAAGGAATCGTTTTACTAAAATCTATTCCCAGAATAACAGGCGGATATGGTATCTCAAT
>CAZFGQ010000124.1:0-5028 GCA_964518675.1 uncultured Spirochaetota bacterium | reverse complement strand
AAGATTACATGCTTTCTCAGCATCTCCCTCCATTACTGCATTCTTTAGTTCTTCATATTTTTGCATACCTTTGTCTCCTTAGAATGAGATTAAGTTCAAAAAATAACAGCTATTATTAGAATTGTTGTATGTAAAAAAATGTCATGGATAATATAACGGAAAAGTTAAAATTTCAAAAATAAAAAATTTTAATGATATTTATTAAAAAAACTCATAATTAAATCAAATATTTTTTTATTGACAAGTAATTTATTAATAGTAAAATGTACGTCTAGATTAATACATGGGTACATATCTAATTTTTTTCTCTAATAATGTGATTAATTATAAAAAATTAGTTAATCTATAAAACAAATTATTTTTAAAAGATGAATTAGCTCTTATAATCTTCCCATAAATAGTGAATGGTTAATGTATAAGCTGAAAGAACCAAAAACGAATAGTCCATAATGCAATAAAACAATAGAGTCCTATCAATCAAAATAATATGAGGAGTAAGTAAAGTATGGCTCTTATAGAAATTAGGGGTGTTACAAAAAGGTTTGGAGGATTGGTAGCATTAAAAAATCTTAATTTAGAGATAAACGAAGGTGAAATAAGAGGGATAATAGGTCCAAATGGTGCAGGTAAAACAACTCTTTTTAACGTTATAAGTGGTGTTTATAAACCAAATGAGGGTGAGATTATATATAATGGCACAAGAATTGATGGACTTCCGGTTAATCGTATTGTAAAGATGGGAATTGTTAGGACCTTTCAGAGAACAGCTCTTTACCACGATTTTAGCGTGTTTCGGAATGTTTTGGTAGCGCGACATCTACATATAAAAGAAAATATAGTTAATGCCTTTTTGGGTATTTCTAAGAGGGTTGTAGAAATGAATGCTAAGAAAGCTTTAGAAATCCTGGAGTTCGTAGGCTTATTACCCTATAAGGATGAACTTGCTAAAAATCTTCCCCATGGATTCCAAAGGGCGCTTGGTATTGCAATTGCTCTTGCAGCGGAACCTAGGTTATTGCTACTTGACGAACCTTTAACTGGTATGAATCCCTCGGAGAAAAAACACATGTTGAATCTTATAAAACAGCTTAACAATCAGGGGATTACAATTATGCTGGTAGAGCATGACATGAAATCTGTAATGGAAATCTGTAATTATATAAGTGTACTTGATTTTGGAGAATTGATAGCAGAGGGATTGCCTGAGGAAATTCAGAAAAATGAGAAAGTAATAGAGGCTTATCTCGGTACGGAAGATATTACAACTATTGGAGGTGAAAAAGTTGTTTCTAGAAATTAAGGATATTACGGTTCATTATGGTAAAGTCCTTGCGGTAAATAAAGTTTCAATGGAGGTTGGTGAAGGAGAGATTATTGCGCTAATAGGTTCAAATGGAGCTGGAAAAACTACTATTCTTAGAACCATTACAGGTTTGAAGCGTCCTACTGAAGGTGAAATATATTTTAAAGGCATGAAGATTGACGGATTGCATCCATATGATATAAATGGACTTGGTGTGGCAATGGTGCCAGAGGGGAGAAGGGTTTTCCCAAGAATGACTGTGATGGAAAATCTTCTGATAGGTGCATTTAGACGAAAGGATAAAGAAAACATACAGAGGGATTTAGAGGAAATTGTGTTCAGGCATTTCCCTCGTCTGAAAGAAAGAAGGAGGCAGGCTGCTGGTACATTATCCGGAGGCGAACAACAAATGCTTGTAATGGGCCGTGCATTGATGTCATCACCTGATTTATTGTTATTAGATGAACCTTCGCTCGGTCTTTCTCCTATAATGTGTATGGAAATTGCGAAAATAATCTATGATATCCATAGTGAAGGTAAAACTGTTCTTCTTGTTGAACAGAATGCGAGATTGGCACTGACATTAGCCCAAAAGGCATATGTGCTGGAAACGGGGAATGTAATTTTATCTGGTTCAGCTAAAGATCTGTTAAATGACGAAAGTGTTAAAAAGGCATATCTTGGCGGATAATATATGTGTTTAATAATTAACAAAAAAATTGTGAAGGGGGGTGTATATAAACCTTTTTAAGGGAAGATATTTATCTGTGTGTATTTTAATAAAATCAATAACGAAGGAGGTAAGTATTAGTTATGAAAGAAAAAGAATTAAATGATTTTCAGCAAGATGATGAAGAGCAAATTAGACAAACAACAAGAAGGGAATTTCTAAAAAAATCTGTAAAAATAGGTGCTGCAGCTGGCGTTGCTGCTTCTTTATTTCCTATTATAAGCAGCTGTAAGAAAAAACCTGAGGAAAAACCAGCCGCTGCTCCTGCAGAAGAGAAAGAGGTTTCCAAATTACCATCTGGTTTAACAGAGGATGAGGCTGCAATTTTGAGTATGCTTCCAGATCAGCAGATAGGTGTTGATTATCCACAGGGAGAAGAAATTAATGTAGGGTTTCTTGGTGCATTATCGGGACCCAGTGCAGGTTGGGGGTTGCCTGGACTTACCGGAATTAATATATGGATAGATGCGGTAAATAAAACGGGTGGGCTTCTTGTAGGAGGGAAGAGGTATCCTTTAAGGTTACATACATTTGATGATGAGGGGATTGCTTCGAAGGCACTCCAGGGAGCACGACAACTTGTACTTGAAAGAAACGTTAAGTTTATAAATGCAATAGGTGGTGATCCGGCAAATGCAACTGCCCCATTTTTAACAGAACATAAAGTAATATATGCTTCACTAGTGCCTACGGATATGCATCCAAACAGGCCTTATGTTGTGGCAGGTGGTGACATTACCCCACAGTGCAATATGTTTAATGCGTTGATTGCTAAAATGGTTTTACCAAGTGAGAAAGAGATAGGACGACCATTGAGGTACGCGTTAACAACACAGGAAGACATAATGTCTCACCAGGTTGCAGCCTGGGAAATAGGAGCTGCCGTTGCAACGGGATTTGAGATAGTATATGAGAAGTTTTTTGCAGTTGAAACAACCGATTTTGCTCCTATTGTTAGTGCCATGATAGCTACAAAACCTGATGTAATTAGTCTATGTGAAGCTTGGCCGGAGTATCAAACATTACTTTGGGAGCAACTCTATCTTCAGGGATATGAGGGTGTAGTTGTTCAGAATTATGCCGATTGGGAAACAAATCTCACAAAGATACCTGCAGAATATGCAGCTTCTGTAAAAGGCATCGATAGCTTCCCATTAATGGATGATCCATGGTGGGGAAGCCCATCCTGGCAGGCATCGTTTACGAGGCTTTGGAATAAAAGGTATGGGCCTGGAGCACCTGAGGATGTTCATAGAAAAATGACAGGAATTGACTGGGATCATGTAATCTGGTTAATTCCATGGTGCATTGGAGCCCAGTTGGCTGGTAAAGAAAATCCTGGCAAGTGGCCTTCTAATGATGAGATACTGGAAGCTCTCAGAGCTCAACCGTCCTTTCCAACTATTCTTGGTCCGGGTCATATGAGTGGTGAGGAGATGTTTGGTATAAAAAATATGATTGAGCAACCAGTTCCAATGAATATGTTCAGCCTTGATGCAAAGGATAAAAGGATAATTGCTCATCTAAACTTTGAACCGTGGTTCCAAGCTATTAAACATGTTGTTATAAAAGAAGTGGAGAAACGTGGTCAGATGTATTATCAGCGTAAGTAAAAGATAACTTGGGGGCATTATTTTAATGCCCCCTTAGCCCTTATATACTATTAAAGCTATTATTCTGGTTTAACTGGAGTAAGGAATGGATAAACAACTTCTTATTCAAACTATAGCGAACTCAATAGCAATCAGTGGGATATATGCTCTTATTGCCATCGGTTTAACACTGGCTTTTGGAGTTATGCAAATGGCGAATTTAGCACATGGACATTTTGTGATGGCGGGAGCTTACGCAGTATATGCTCTTTATTCTTTAAGTGGATGGTCTTTCTGGATTGCTGTTGTAGCTGCTGTAGTAGTAGGTACGATACTTGGCATAGGAGTTGAACGTACAATATTTAAGCCGCTTAGAGGTGATGTGGTTGGCGGGTTTATTGCAACGGCGGGCTTAATGTTTATATTTGAAGTTCTGGTAGGTGAGTTTTGGGGATGGGGCTTATCTAGACCTGTGCCCAGTCCTTACAAGTATGCAGTAAAATTTTTTGGTGCCGCGGTTTCGTTTCAAAGAATATTAGCTATCCCTTTTACGGTGGTGTGCATTGCGGGTTTGGGTTTTTTTATGAGATATTTTAGGTTGGGAAGGGCTCTAAGGGCGGTATCCCAGGATCCGGAGGCTGCAGCATTGCAGGGCATTAATTTAGATAGAATGACAATGCTGGCAATGGCGATAGCAGGAGGACTGGCTGGAGTAGCGGGTGGTTTGGTTTCTGTTATATACGCGATTACTCCATCACTGGGACATCGTATAATTTTACCTGCTCTAATAGTAACAGTAGTGGGGGGTATGGGAAGTATTGCAGGTGTAACAATAGCTGCTTTCATATTTGGTTTTATAATAACTTTTGTCACTACATTAATTGATGGTGTAGCGGCACAAATGGTTTCTGTTACAATTATGGCAATTGTACTAGCAATCAGACCAAGGGGGATTATGGGTCATGAGGTTGGCTAATGATAATAACTATAGATTATATAAGTTAAGTTCACTTCTGGTTGTTCTGGTGGTATTATGCATTTTCCCATTTATTACAAGAACATATCTTGTTGAGCTAGCAATGATATATTTTCTGTATATAATCCTTGCTCAAAGTTATAGATTGATTGTTACAATACATGACTGGCAACTATACCATTTTGTTCTGTATGGAGTGGGGGCCTATACAAGTGGAATGCTGGCAAAAAACTTAAACTTTCCAGTTTTTGGTGCTATACCCCTTGGTGGAATTATGGCAAGTATTGTGGGAGTACTTATTACGCTACCTTTGTTAGGGACAGAGGGATGGAGTTTTTATATAGCATCATATGGATTAGCTGAATTGATAAGATTGACATGGTTGAAGTTTCGAAATCCTTTTGGTGCTTCTACTGGTATAATTGAG
>CAZFGQ010000123.1:0-5230 GCA_964518675.1 uncultured Spirochaetota bacterium | reverse complement strand
CTAACAACTCGGGTTTTCTGATCTTTAACCCATCCAGCTCCTCAAGAATCTTTTTTCTTTCCCTTTCAAGCTTGTCTCTTTGAACCTCAAGATTTTTTAACCCTTCAATCAGTCTGCTAAACTCCGAACGCAACTCTTCCAGAGCAACATCCGGCAACAATTGCCAGTGTTCGTTTTTATGATGATCAAACAAAAAATCAGAAAACCTATTCTTTTCCTTTATTTTCATTTCCAGCTTTGTCTTTTCCACCGCAATACCGTTTTTCTTCCTGTTAAGCTCCTGATTCCTTTCGTGAACAAATTTCTTTTTCTTCTCTTTCTCAATCCTTTCTTCTTCAACTTCTCTGAGCCTTTGCTCCAATTTCTCTATCTCTTCATTCAATCTTTGACAGACAGTAGCCGCGTAAATCGTCAGCTTTTCCAGTTTCTCTTCCTTCCCAAGATACATATTTTCGATACTTTCATTCAAAGCTCTATTCTTCGCTTCAAGATCCTTCTTTTCAAACCAAAGATTCGCAGCTTTAAAAAGAGCCAATTCCCTTTTTATCTTTTGAATAACTTCATCGAGTTTACCTCTTTTAGAATTAACCTCAAAAAGCTCCTGCCGTTTCTTCTCAACAACAGCATACTCTCTGGAGTATTTCACTGACTCAAGAAGATATCTATTCTCCGTTTCCTCTCTCTCTATACTCTTCAATTCCTCGTCAATCTCATTGAGCTCTTTAACGATGCTGTTACGCCAGTGTTCAAGAGAATTAGAATACATTGCCAGATTAACCTTTCGCTCCTCAAACTCCCTGCTTGCGTCTTCACGTTCTTTGAAAGCATCAAGAAGCACCTGCCCCTTTTCCCTTACAAGTGCCAAATCCTTCAGGTTTCTTTCCATTTCCGGAATATTCAAAAGCTTATTCTTCAGATTGTTGAAAGCCTCTACCAGATTTCCTTTCTGTTCCCCTGGATTATCGTAGAACAACTCTTCAGCTACCGGAATCAAAAGATTATCCAGAAGCTGATCTGTACTTTGAAGACTATTGAAAAAATCATCTATTCCACCTTCATTGTTATTGGTTTCCTTAATACGTCTCCACTCTTTCTCAAAGAGATTATATGTATTCAATTCCCGAAGATAATCGCTTCTCTTCGAATCACTGTAAAATACCTTAAAATAACTTCCCTTCAAATTCTTCAACAGCCTTAACAACTCATCATAGCTGAGGGGACGTTTATCGTTTACATAAGGAAAATGCTTTATATCATACGGATTCGCTTCCTTATAATGGCTCGTGTACATAAAATACCTCAACCTTCCCGATTCATCGTTTCCCCTGGCAAAACAAAAACCTGTAAGCAAAAAATCAGCCTCGGCCGAATCCAGACACCATTCAATCGCTATATGCCCTGTAAAATTCTTGTTCTGCAAGAGATCCGAAAGGCGTCTCTTATTCAGCCTCTCATTGGGAAGAACTGTCTGAAGCATGAGTTGAACGAGAAGAGTCTTTCCGCCGCCATTTGCCAGGTTAAACAAAGTATTCTTGCCTCCAAAATTAAAAAGCTCATCCGCAAAAACCTTCTTCCCGGCATCGTACCATATATTAACCAGTCTCATTCTCCATATCCTTGGCATCTCAAGGCCTCCCGCCAATCAGCTTCAAAAGCTTTTCCTTCGTTTCCTTACCTGCGTAAAAATTCCTGACTATAAGCTCCGTTTTCCGGGTGATATATATCTCCCTTTCCTGAATCAAGTTCACCAATCCCTGAGACTGAAGAAAAGTACAAACCCTCAAAATGAAACTATATCGATTCGTTTTACTGGCCTTCATCCGTTCCAGCTCCCTGTATTCCTCCATAGATTTCCAGTGTTCATAAGCTGCTCTAAAATTGAACCCCGAATCAACTTCCAATTCGTCCATACGAGGTTCTATACTTTCAAAAGAAGCTGAAACAATCCTCTCAAGATCTTTCACCAAAATATATTCCCTGACGACTTCATCCAAAAAATCAGCACCAAAAAATTCCGAAAGCAAACACAAAATCACAAAATAGGCACAGTATAGTTCCGTGTTGTTGTCCAGCCGCATCAATTCTCTCAACTGCTCGTTACTGTAACTAAGATAATCACTATCTGGTTCTGGAACAAGATAAAGCACATCTTCGGATTCCAGCATCTTTGCTTCTGCCATCGGTTCAAATACACTAACAAAAATATCTCTCACTTTCGGATTACTACTGTACTTTTCGAAGAGGTCTATAAAATCCCTTCTTCTCAACTCTCCTTTTTTCTGCAGCAAAAGATAAATCTTGAAAGCTGCTTCAACCTCTTCCCTGGTATAACTATCGTACATTCAGTTCATCCCCTTCAATAACATGAAAACAGTAATTGGTAACCACACAACCGTTCTCAAAACTCAGCTCTTCACAGGTTGCCTGAACCTCGAGGAACCTTTTCTCACTATCCAATTTTTGATTCTCAAAATATTCCAGAAGCAGAAAAGGAAGATTATCTTCAGAATCGAAAATCTTACCCCTGATCTCAGGATCAACTCTCAACTCCACAGGCGAAAGCTGATGCAATCCAACAAGGAAACTGTAAAATTCAGCTCTATTACTAAACTCTTCCCTCTTCTGCTGAGGAAGACCTTCCAAAACCTCTTTGAGAGTATAATCGTTCTTGGACCTCAAAGGCTCAAAAATAACCTCAATATACTCCCTGAACCTCCTGTCTCTCTCCTTTTTCCTTTTCAGTTCCCTTTCCAGCTCCATTTCAAAACTCTGATCCAGAGGCAATTCTTCCTCTTTGAAACCTTCCCTTTTCCGCTGAAGCTTCTGCGGGATAAAGATCCTCATGGGATTGAAGCTCAGGAATCTCGCTGGAGTTAGCAAAGGCTGCAAAAACTTCCTCAGATCATCACCCCGGGTTTCCGAGGCGATCACTTTCTCAAGCACCTCTTTTCTGAAATCGATCTTCGATTGTATAAAATTCTTGATGCTCTCTACCAGGGCTTTCCTGAACTGTTCATCTGTCCGAAGCTTGATTCCAAACAACTTGCTATGCTCATTTATCACAATATCCAGCATATTTGAAATCTCAATGAGTTGGTCAAGATTCTTCTCCTCAATCTCTTCCAGCCTCTCATACAAATATGCCTCCTTTTTTTCTTTGACCAATTCAGAAAGAGCCTGGAATACCTCCTGTTCCCTTTCCAGCTGGTTATATATTTCCTTCACCTGTTTCTGGTAATCTTCTGTTAAAACCCCACCGATATTCATGACCATCCTTCGCCTGAATTTCTCCATCTCATCCATACGGCTTCTAACCTGGGTATACAGTTCCCTGACAGTCTCCAGAGCTTTATCGAAAACACCCCGCTCAATCTGCTGCCTGAAATACAACTGGGAAATACTTATCCTTAACTCCTTATAAATTTCTTTCGTCTTAAAAATTAGGTCAAGTCCCTCATCTGTAAGCTTAAAATGAAGATCCCTGCCACCATGGGACCCATGGTCATAATCAGCTAAACCAATAAGATGAAACCTGTATTTCTTCGTTTTCCCATCTTCCAGATCCAGATATTCAAAGCACCATGGAGAACCGTTATTCCTGAGATGATCCATGAGGAATCGTGCCAATTCTAGGCTTTCTTCTTCTGATAAAATCTTGCGATAATTAGTCGAAACCTGCTCCCGGAGAAAAACTGAAAGTTCAGGAAAACCACAACGCTCCCGGTTATACAGCATGCTTTCCATAATAAAGAGAAGGATAGAAAAACCAAGAGAAAAAAGATCGAAGTCTTCATACTTTCGAAGATTCTTCAGCTCCAACAAAGGCCGAAAAATAGCAACGCCCTTAACCCTCTCAGAGAACCCAGATAACTCACCCATTCCCTGTCACCCTGTTAAAAAACTCAAAGTTCAACCCCTCCTGGGGTAAATATCTTTCCGAATCAAATAACTCCATTATCCTTTCAGAAACATCCCGGGGAAAATCCTCGAGAAATCTTGAAACCCTTTCATCACTTACCCTTTGCTTCCTTCTCAATTTTGGAGCTCTGGAAAAATTCGCATTGAGGAGTTCCTCATACAACTCAACGAAAGGACTGATATCATAATCAGAAAACCTCTCTCTAAAACTCTCGAAGATACTTATCCCCTCAGGGTCAAGATCCCCAATATAAAACACCTTACAATTATCAGGAGTCAAACCAATCTCAAGGGCAAATTCAAAACTCTTGATAATCTTCTTCCCCTCACCGTAGATAAGATGAGAAAAATCCCTACCCAGCAATCTCCATCCATTGCTGAAAAAACAGCGCTTTATCGTATAAAAAGTATCCTTATTCTCGATAACAAGCACATTGAACACTCTTCCAGAATAAGCAGAATTACTTGAAAAGAAAAAAGGTTCAGGAGTATGGTAAACATTCAAAAAATCCTCAGAAATCGAGACATTCTGCAAAAACGCATGACCATCCATGCTGGAAAGAAACTTCTCATCCCCAAAAATCTCAAAAGAACGTTCATTTATAGAAGAAGGAACTCTCAAACTTTCTCTATCAGAAGTCTTCAAAAACCTATCCAGCAGCTCAAGAAAACCCCTATCCCTATTCAGCAAATCTGGCTTCTTCCGATACCTGGAAGTATCTATGGCAGGATCCAGAGAATCAAGAAATTCTCTATCTTCTGCAGATAACCCTGGTTTCCTCTTCCGATACTTATTGTACAGCGGAGGATTCCTACCGTTGAAACCTGAATTCCTGACAGGGGAAAGAACTCCGAGAGAAACCAACTCAGAAATCGCTTCATAAAAAGAAAAATAATCGAAAAGGCTTCTGGAACGCAAAACCTTTTCCAGTTCAAAACTTTCCACAAAAACTCCACCGTGTTCATCCAGAAACCCCATCAAAATCCTCTTCACATTCATGTAAAAATTATATCATCGTCCACCCAAAATCTTCCGTTGATGTATTAACGCGCTTATCAAATTCCAAATTTCGATTTCTGGTTCTTATTCTCACCCTCTCGCCTCCCGCCTTCCCAGTTCTTGAGTCTGACCTGTCATCCTGAACTTGATTCAGAATCTTCTCCTAAGGCCCAAAACCGGATTCCGGATCACGTCCAGAATGACGGGAATAAACGTTCTAAGAGAAAAATTCAGTTGATAATTGCTAATCATTAATTAAAAAGATGCAGAGTACAATGGAGTGAGAGTCATCATCCCTTGGAACATTGAAAG
>CAZFGQ010000122.1:0-5673 GCA_964518675.1 uncultured Spirochaetota bacterium | reverse complement strand
CCTGATCGGCTGGCACTGCAGGAAAATATATCTTGAAACAGGTTCCCATTCCCAGTTCGCTATAAACCCATATGTGGCCTCCATGATGCTTAACAATATTGTATACTGTATATAAACCGAGGCCCGTGCCCTCCCCATTCCCTTTAGTTGAAAAGAACGGCTCAAAAATATGTTCCTGGGTTTCGCTGTCTATTCCCTTACCAGTATCCGTTACCGATAGCATTACGTACTGCCCCGGGGATACCTCCACATGAGTTTCTGAATATCTGTTATCAAGATACACATTTTTTGTCTCTATCAGAATTTTCCCCCCCTCAGGCATAGCATCTCTTGCGTTTATAACGAGGTTCATAAGAACCTGTTCTATCTGGGACATATCAGCCCTGAACATCCATAGGTTCGGCTCAAGTAAGAAGGAGATATCAATATCCTCACCAAGGGTTCGTTTCAGAATCTTTCCAAGCCCATTTATCAGTACATTTAGGTCAATTAGTTCTGAAGGTTTTTCCACTTTTTTGCTGTAGGTCAGTAACTGATTTATCAATGAGGAGGCTTTTGTTCCAGCATTTTTAATCTCTCCTATTTCTCTGATGCAATTTTTCTTATCTTTCATTTTTAATGCCAGTAAATCGGAATAGCCTATTATTACAGAAAGAAGGTTATTGAAATCGTGAGCAATACCACTGGTGAGCCTTGCAATTGCCTCCATTCTCTGTGATCTTTGAAGCTGTTTCTCTTTTTCTCTCAATTTGTTCTCCGCTTTTACCCTCTCGGTGATATCCCTCCCAACCCCCACCAGTCCGATGATATTATCTTCTTTATCTCTGAGGGGTATTTTTGTAGTCGAAATTATTCTCTCATTCCCCCCTGCATCAATTAACTTTTCCTCTTTCTGAATTATTGCATTCCCAGTTTGGATTAACCTCTGTTCATTTCTATATAAGATATCCGCCACATCCCTGGAATAAAAATCGTAGTCTGTTTTGCCAACAAGTTCACCTGGTGTGGAAGCACCCATAAACTCAGCCGTTGAAGGATTGGCCAGAATAAACCTGCATTCTGTATCTTTTACATAGATAAGATCTGGTATGTTATTAATTATCGTACTTAGCAGGTTTTTTTCGGCACTTAATTTGTTTTCAACCTTTTTGAGATCATCGATTGTTGCAGCCAGTTTTCTGGTTATCTTCTTCATAAAGATAAACCGCCATGTAAGAACCATGGCAACAACAAACAATAGGAAAAAGCCCGCAAATATTATAAGTTTCTTCGTGGTCCAGAAGTGTTCCGGTTTACCAAACCATTTCTCATGAAGTTTTTTATATTCCCTTGTTCCAACAAATTCTTTTACGGCTTCATCGAGAAGATGGAGAAGATCATCATTGCCCTTTCTTACAGCAATTCCTCTCTTAATTATAAAAAGAGGATCACCTGCAATTTTAATATGGTCTTCAACCCCTATCCTTTGAGCAACCATTTCCATTACAGGTTTCGGGTATAACAGCGCATCAATATCTCCATCGAGAAGATTGAACAATGCCTCAGAAGGGGTATCAAACAAAACTCCCTTCACTTCATGATGATCCTCAGCCCACTTTTCACCCACATTATACTTTACAACACCAACTCTTTTGCCAGCAAGATCTTTCTCATTTTGAATTGTTCTGTCATGTCTACTAACAAATATCGATATTGGAAAAACTTCCACCGGACGTGTAAAATCAAAATGTTTTTTTCTGCCCTCTGTTATACCCAGATTTGGTATTATATCTCCCTCACCTTTTACCAGGGCTTCGTCAACTTCACTCCAGGTATTCTTAACCATATAACTGACATTAAGTCCTGCCAGTTTGGCTATATGATTCATTAAGTCTATAGCGAATCCTGCTGTTCTACCATTTTCATCAATTACATAGTAAGGAGGAAAATTCCTTGGAATTATTGCGACCACACTATTGCTTGTACCGGTGGGTTCCTGAGCAAAAGAAAAATTTTGTAGATATAAAAAGCTGAATAGATAGAAATATAAAAAGAAATATAAAACTTGCGTCAGAAATTTTCTTAAAATACCTAATTCTGGAATACCTTGACTTAACTTTAACCTGGAGAACAAAGAATTTACCACAAACAAAACTTTATTGAGTAATTCAACAATAAAAATAATAAGATTAATTATTCATGATTTCAAGTTAAATTAATCATTACTTAATTTTTATAAATACACTTAATTTCACTTACTTTTACTGAAGGCTCAAACTATAAGTCATAGTAAAAATGACTATATGAAACCTTATATCGGGAAGAAAGAAAGTATACAAATAATTCAATTACCTATTCGTTTATTATATCTTTTCACATTTACATCTGGGATTTACTTTAACAAGAGAGAAATTCGATAGTATAATATTTTTCAATCCCACAACAAATAAAGATAGCTATATAAGTTTGCATATAACTTTAATTTGCAAAAAAATAAAAATGCATAATATAATCAATAATCTATAATTGAAAATAAAAGGGGGACTCCAGATGATTACAGGAGTAAGAGAAGTATCGGGGAAAAAATTAAAATTAAAACTAAAAAAACGTAATCCTGTGGAAGCAAGGTTAAAAAGAGAGAGAATTAAAGATAATCTTCTTTTCTTTGCGCATTTTCTAATCTCGCCAGCAAAACTTGGTACTCCCCTTCCTACTACAAGAGAAATCGGAGAAGCAATTGCAGAGGAACTCAAAAAAATTAAAGCAACGAAGGTAATTGAACTCGGGGCTGGTCTCGGGAGTATTACCGGACAGATACTGGAAGTCCTCGATGGGAAGGGAAAGTTACTTTGTATTGAAAAATCACCGATATTCTGTAAACATCTCAAAGAAAAGTTCGGGGATAAGATCATAATTATTGAAGAGGATGCCCTTGCAATTGATAATCTGATAAAAAACACTGAATGGGAAAAAACCGATGCTCTTGTCTGTTCAATACCAATGGCAAATGAAGCAGCCCTTGAATTAAGTAAAAAAATGGCTGATGTTTTATATCCCGACGGACTCCTGCTTCAGGTAACCAATTACGACTCGGCTATCAGGAAATACTTCAATATCGAAAGATCCATAAAGTTTAAAAACAATATCCCTCCAGAAAAACTTCACATAGCTTATCCAAAAAAGGAATCTGAGAAGAAGGAACTTCATAATGAATAAATTAATAGGCCGTATACTTTTATCAGGTTTTTCGTTTTATTTCATTTTCATAACATTTATTTTTTCAAATATTTTTTCATGTGTGTACAGAAAAACTCCAGAGGAAGGTAATCGGAAGAATCAACGAAATTTTATCACCCCAAGCATAATTGCCTTTCTTGCATTTTTTTTAATCTCCATCTTGTCCTTACCAGGCACTCTTTTAGGCAATGAAATCCAGCCAATAAAGAAACAACCCATCAGAATAATTCAAAAAAACAGTAAAGGCCAAACAATATTCATGATTGAATACAACCTTGACTCCACTGGGAAAAAGATATCAGGCACTGAATATATGGGAGAGAAAGACTTCCCATTGATTTTTAAATACGATAAAAGCGGAAGATTGATTCAGGAAAAAAAAGGAGACGAAGAGTCCGGGGACATAGTTGAAATTACAGACTACACCTATAATAAAAAAGGAATACTTTCAGGTAAGGTTCACTATTTTGTATATCCTGATGGAGAAAAAATAATTATTGAAAAATTAAAATATAGATATGATAAATCAGGAAATTTAATCTATGAAGCTTCTACATCCTCGGGGCTTGAGACAATCAAAGAATACCAGTATGATAACTCCGGTAACAGGATAAAAGGCATTATAAAAGGCGAACAGAAAAAACCCATAGCAGAGCTTCATTATACATATACCGATAAAGGCCTTTTAAAAGAAGTTTTAGCAACACAGCCAGAAACCGGGGAACTTATATGGCACGAATCATACGAATATGATGGATTGGGAAGACTCATTCGTGAGGAACATAGATTTGGAGAAATGGTCAATAAACCTCCAATCATTAAACTTTATCAGTATAACAAAAAGGGTGAAAAAACCAGGGAAACATACATGGTCGGTGACCAGCTCCAGCTTGAGGTTTTCTATGAGTATCAAAGATAAATGCCCCTAATACATTATATACATTACAATCCTCATATTATTTTTTAAACTCTTTCTAAAATCCCTGAAGAATATTTTATTCAAAGAACAACCAAAAAAAGCTGTTATCATATCTATTTCTATATCCTTAATCTATCAGTACCAGTCCCATGAGTACCCCATGGGGAATACAATGGGGTTTTGCATCGCTACCAATAGGGTATATTTCCCAGCCAAGCATTGTGGCCAGCCTATAGCAATCTATTCCCACAGCTTCCATTGAAGGTCTAGCTCTTAAAGAAAGCCTACACTTTTCTCCTTTCAAAACAGTACACTCCACATTGTAACAAAATGTACTTTTGCAACTCCCCGCTGCAAATCCCAGGGAAAAATAATAACCATCATAGAATGCAGCACTTTCAATAGCACTTACAATATGAAATATTTTTTTATAAGCTTCCACCCTTTCATTAATTGTAGCCCTATCCCTTACAATTACTTCAGGACGCACAGTATGTATGATCACAACAGCACGACGATAATTATTCACCACTTCTCTCGTTTCGTCTGGTTTAAGACTATAGGGTGGACAGTGCGCACTTGTGCCATACCCAAAACATTTTGGAATTCGACATTTCAATACTACTCTATCATCTATAGGAATATCTGCTGTTGTTATTGTTCTGGCATCATCTGCACCAAGTTCCTTTGCCATAATACAGTATCTTTCTGAGTCTTTCAGGAGATCTTCTTCACTTATTTCCAATTTTATCCTCCGGATTTTCTCTGGTACCATTCTTACCTCCTATCATTTTCTAATCTCAATATTTTTATGTAACACAAAAATATACCACTTAATCACTTGACTCAAAACAGTTATTCTATTAAGGTTATGTTATGTATAATGAAAACCATTATCATTAACAAAAAACATTATTCTACGATCCTTGAGATAATTATAACAGCATAAAAAAATATTGATTTTACATAGCAGTTGAGTTTTAAATGCTGGTTTGCAAAATGGCATAATTAATAAAATATTTCTTGCACTGGTTTGAAAAATTATACCAGAAAAAATCAGCTGGAAAAATAACATACCAATTTAAGGAGTCGTTACTTTTCATTGGAGGAGGCATACAGCAATGAGATATGGTAGGGGCAGAGGTCAGAGGTTTCGAAGAGGAATACATGGGGGTTATAATTACAGATATAACACTGAAAATACGGTATACAATGATCCAGAGCTAATTCAACAGGTTTATCCAGAGGATATAGATTCATTAAAACAACAAATAGCTGCCTATAAAGATAGAATTATAGAAATACAGAAGCAAATAGATAAACTACAAAACAAAATTGGGAGTAAACCCAAAAAAACTGAGACAAAACCTGGCCAATTAAAAGCAAAAGTAGTTGAAAATAGATGCTCTGGATGTGGAATATGTGCAAGGGTATGTCCAGAGGGAGCAATTACCATTAGGGATACTGCATACATCGATCCATTTAAATGTACAGGATGCGGAAGGTGCCTTAATAGCTGTCCGAAAGGGGCAATAATT
>CAZFGQ010000121.1:0-5951 GCA_964518675.1 uncultured Spirochaetota bacterium | reverse complement strand
TTCAATGGAGTGATTCTAAATGTTGTTTAATCCTAAAGTATTTTCCCAGAGAGCTTTTTCTCAGAAGGCCAGGAAAAAAATAAATGTGGGAATTATTGGGGGAGCGGGTTACGGGGGAACAGAGCTTGTCAGGATGCTTATATTTCATCCCAATGTTAATCTGAAGTTTATAACCTCGAGAAAGTATGCGGGATTAAAAGTTTCCTCTGTAAACAGGTTTCTTGAGGGGTTGATTGATCTGGAGTATATCGAACCGGACATCTCAATATTCCCAGAGCCGATTGACCTGATTTTTTTTGCAACTCCTCATAAAACTTCAATGGAAATGGTCCCGAGGCTTGTACGGGAAATACCTGAGGTGAGTATTATTGATCTGAGCGGGGATTACAGACTGAAAAACCCCGATGAATATGAGACATACTATGGTTCAAAACACTCAAGTCCTGAGCTTCTTGAGAATTTTGTTTATGGTATTCCTGAATTGAATAGAGATAAAATAAGGAGAGCAAGGTATATTGCAAACCCCGGGTGCTTTGCAACGGGAATCATCTTTGCCCTTTATCCTTTATTAAAGGAAGGATTGATAAAATCACCTGTTACTGTTGTGGCTGTTACAGGCTCGAGTGGTTCTGGCGATATACCGAAGGAGGTTACCCATCACCCCATGAGAGCCAAGAACTTTAAAGCTTATAAAATTCTGGAACATCAACATCTTCCTGAGATAAAGCAGTTTATCCGTGAAAGATGCGGTGTTGATGAACTTGAGATGGGTTTTATTCCTCAATCAGGTCCATTTGTGAGGGGTATTTTTACAACAGCCGTTGCCTTTAATCCTGGATTATCTCAGGAAGAAGTTCTTGAGGCCGTAAATCGGCATTACAGAGGTTTGAAGTTTGTGCGGGTTGTAAATGGTTCACCTGAGGTTGTGATGGTCTACGGTACAAATTATGTGGAAGTTTCCTACAGATACAGGGATGGTTTTATTGTGGGGATGAGTGCAATTGATAATCTTGTCAGGGGAGCCAGCGGGCAGGCAATTCAGAATATGAATATTATGTTTGGGTTTGAGGAGACCGCTGGAATATGGTTTCCGGGTATGAAGCCCTGAATAGAGCCTGTAAAGAATTTTTATGGAAATGAAAATTATTTATATGTTAAGGGGGAGTTTTACCGAGCTTTGAAAATTGATCTGGAGGTCGAAAAGAATTTGATCTGGGGGTCGAAATGAATGATAATTTTGAGCAAATTAAAGAAATAGAAGAAAAATACCAGCTCAATACCTATCGGAAATTGCCGGTTTCTATTGAGAGAGGTGAAAGAAATTATGTATACGGTTCAGATGGAAGGAGATACATAGATTTTTATGGTGGACATGCAGTGGCACTTACTGGACACTGCCACCCGCATGTAGTTGAGGCTATTAGAACACAGGTAGAAAAGTTAATATTCTATTCCAATGTGGTTTATTCGGGTGTAAGGGCAAGAGCCTCGAAGATGATTGTAGATAAGGCAGGGGATGGATTTAGCAGAGTTTTTTTCTGCAATTCTGGCTCTGAGTCAAATGAGACAGCTATGAAGATAGCGAGAAGATATACCGGCAAAAATAAAATCATTGCTATGAAGAATGGTTTTCATGGAAGAACAATTGGATCACTTAGCGCTACTGATCTTGGAACGTATAGAGAGCAATTCAAACCCATTATTGAAGATTTTGAGTTTGTTGAGTTTGGAAACATTGAATCTGTGAAGAAAGCAATTTCCGATGATGTTGCTGGCATTATTTTGGAACCTGTACAATCAATGGCTGGAGTTGAACTTGCCTCTGATGATTATTACAGGGAATTACGGGACCTTTGCACCGAAAGAGGAATAGTACTGATATTTGATGAAGTGCAGACGGGGTTCGGAAGAACAGGAAGCTGGTTCTTTGGGCATGGGCTTGGAATAAACCCCGATATAATTACCCTTGCCAAGGGTATTGCAAGTGGTATCCCCATAGGTGCCGTTATCATTAAGGATGAAATAGCAAAGACAATACGATATGGAGAACATGGGTCCACCTTTGGTGGAGGCCCTGTTGCGATGGCAGCTCTAATAGCTACGATTGAGGTTATTGATGATGAAGGACTGGTAGAGAATGCCAGAAAAGTGGGCGATTATATAATAAGAAACTCAGAGTCAATCAAGGGTGTAAAGCCGAAGGGTAAGGGGTTGCTTATCGGGCTTCAAACCCCTGTTGAAGCCTCAAAGCTCAGAGACTATCTTTTAACCAGGGGGATCATAACGGGAACAAGCTATAGAAAAGATGTATTACGGCTGTTACCTCCACTTACAATTGGAATCAACGAAGCCGATGTATTGTTAAATGAGATAAGGAAATTTTTGGATGGAGTCTGATGATGAGACATTTTATAACACTGGCTGATTTCGAGAAAGCCGAACTCGAGAGCCTACTCGATATGGCTGAGAGAATCAAAAAGGGAGAAGTGAAACCTGACCTTTCGGGAAAAAACCTTATTCTCCTTTTTTTTAATCCATCTCTCAGGACCAGAACGTCCTTTGAGCTTGCAATGAAACAGCTCGGTGGAAATGTTGTAACACTGAATGCTGGAGGTGATACGTGGAAACTTGAGTTCAAGGATGGAGTTGTAATGGACGGAGACGCTGCGGAGCATATAAAAGATGCAGCAAGGGTGCTTGGAAGATACGGCGATGGGATAGCGGTGAGGGCGTTTCCCAGGGGAACAAACTGGGAGGAGGAAAGGAGAGATCCTGTTATAAAGGCTTTTCTGGATCATGCTGGTGTTCCTATAATAAATATGGAGTCATCCCTTTACCACCCTAATCAGGCACTTGCAGATATAATGACGATAAGAGAATACTATGGAAAGGATTTAAGGGGCTTGCCCGTTACCCTCTCCTGGGCCTATCATCCAAATCCCCTGCCTATGGCTGTTCCAGATTCTTTCCTGCTTGGAGCGTGTATCTTTGGAATGGATGTGAGGTTTCTCAGACCGGAAGGCTATGATTTAGATCCAGAAATAATGGAGAGGGCAAGAAAACTGGCTAGGAAAGCGGGAGGCAATTTGAAAATAACCGATGATTTTAAGGATGGACTTTCAGGGTCCAAGGTGGTTTATGCCAAAAGCTGGGGAAGTCTGAAATATTATGGAGACAGGGAAGCAGAAAGAGAATACAGACAGAGGTATAGAAACTGGATTATTGATAGGGAGAAGATGGAAATGACTGATGGAGCTTACTTCATGCATTGCCTTCCGGTAAGAAGAAATGTGGTCGTTACTGATGAGGTTATTGATAGTTCGAGGTCGATTGTTTATGATGAAGCTGAAAATAGACTACATGCGCAAAAAGCAGTTCTTAGTTTTATTTTCAGTGAATGATACTTATTTTTATCTGGTACGAGGAATATTGTTATTCTATTTAATTAAAACAAAGGTCAGTCTCATTTGATGTTTGGCGATTGGTTGAGGTGAAAAATGAAGGATGTTGGAATACTTAAACAGGCACTCCCCTATATAAGGAAATACAAGGGAAGGGTTTTTGTGGTAAAACTGGGTGGAGAGCTTGTGGCTGAACCTGAAGTTCTCGATGATATCGCCCAGGATTTAAGCCTCATTTATCTAATAGGTATAAAGCTGGTGGTGGTTCATGGAGGTGGACCTCAGGCTACCGAATTATCAAAGAGATTGGGAGTCGTACCAAAGTTCGTTGAAGGGAGAAGGGTTACAGATGAGGAGAGCCTTGAGATTGTGAAGATGGTTCTTGCGGGTAAGATTAATCATGAGATTCTGACAATTCTGAGGAAGCATGGTGTGAGGTCAGTTGGATTGTCGGGTATTGATGGAGATGTGGTGATAGCAGAAAGGCGAAGTCCTGTTGAACTCATCGATAGAGAATCAGGCGAGAAAAATAGTATTGATTACGGACATGTTGGAGACATAAAAAAGATCAATCCAGATTTGTTGAATGTACTTCTTGAAAATGGCTACGTCCCTGTTATCTCGTCTCTCGCAGATGATGGAAGGGGAAACATACTGAACATAAATGCCGATACGGTGGCTTCCCACATAGCCGTAGCAATGGGGGCTTATAAATACATCACAATGACAAATGTTAGTGGAGTACTCCGGGATATAAAAGATCCTGAAAGCAGGATAAGCTATATGTCTGATAACGAAGCTGAGGAGTTGATAAATAATGGTACTATAAAGGGAGGGATGATCCCGAAAATTAAAGAGTGCATATATGCTGTTAGAGGGGGTGTTAAGAGGGTCCATATACTGAATGGGTTTGAAAAGAACTCACTTCTCGTCGAAGTATTTACCCGGGGAGGTCAGGGCACAATGATATTGGGAATTAATGAGATAGAGGAATACAGAAAGGGTGATCTTTAATGGGGCTTAGAGATAAAAGATTTAATGAGAAATTATCAGGTGTGTTTGAAAAACTTAACTCTTCTCTTCCTTTTGATTCAAAGCTTTACAGATATGATATTTTGGGTAGTATTGCCTATGCCAGAGCCCTTCATAAAGCCTCGGTGATTGATGCCTCTGAGATGGATAGAATAATCCAGGGATTAATTGAGATAAAAAGTGAGATTGATGAAGGTGTATTTGAGTTCAGAGATGAGGATGAAGATATTCATATGAGTATCGAGAGGAGACTTGTGGAGAAGATTGGAGCTGTTGCCAACAAGCTTCATACGGGAAGAAGCAGAAATGAGCAGATTGTTCTGGATGAGAGGTTGTATCTGAAGGATTTCTTTTCTGGGTTCAGAAAAGATTTTAGAGTTCTCCTGAAAGCATTGGTGAACTCTGCAGAAAGAAACTCAGATGCTATCATTCCTGGTTTTACTCACACCAGGTTGGCGAGGCCAATATCCGCAGGTTTTTTGTTTATGGGTTATTATACTTCTCTCAAAAGAAATCTTGAGAGGATTCTGGATTACGAAAAGCGTCTTGATACGATGGTTCTTGGCTCAGGTGCTATTGGGGGCGCAACGGTTGGCGTGGATAGGGAGTTTTTAAAAAATGAACTTGGGATGAATAGTATATCTGAGAATGCACTGGATGGAGTTGCCTCGAGAGATTTTCTCTCGGAGGCTATATTTATTTCAGCATTGATTTTCATTGATTATTCGCGCGTGGCTGAGGATCTGATATTATTTTCTTCAGAGGGATATGGATTCGTGGAGCTACCCGAAGCTCTCTGTACAACATCCTCATTAATGCCGCAGAAAAAGAATCCGGATGCACTTGAATTGATAAGGGGCAAATCATCCCACGCTATTGCAACGCTTACCCAGCTTTTAACTATGCAGAAGGCTCTTCCCTTTTCCTATAACAGGGATCTTCAGGAGGATAAGGTTCTCATATTTGATGCCCTTGAGAATCTTGATATATGTACGAGGATCATGTCGGAGCTTTTCAATGGCATCAGGATAAATAAGGATAGGGCTCTTTCAGCTATAAGGAGTTCCGGGGACTTCATCTATGCGACGGATATGGTGGATTATCTGGTTAAAAAGGGTGTTTCATTCAGAGAAGCTCACCGGATAGTTGGTGGTTTGGTCAATTATGCTGAGAAAAAAGGTGTTGCTCTATCGTCCCTGAGTGTTGAAGAGTTTAAGAAGTTTTCGGTAATGTTTGATGATGATGTTTTTAATTTATTTGATGTTAAAAAGTCTGTTGATGCACATGACTGCCCTGGAGGTACAAACATTAAAAGGGTGAAAGAGGCAATCCAGAAAGCGCTGAGGTATCTTGATTCTTTTTGAGGAGTTTTTACCTTATTTTGTTTTTGCCATCTCCCCATTGCTCTTCTGGAGGATGAATAATATAACTAATGTCGAGTTTTCTGAAAAATAGAAATCCTAATGCAAAATAAAACTAAAAATATTGCAGTGCCGGCGAACTTCGAACTATTTATAT
>CAZFGQ010000120.1:0-5975 GCA_964518675.1 uncultured Spirochaetota bacterium | reverse complement strand
GGTACCCGGATATATATTTTTCAAAAATATATCCAAATTATGGTTCACTAAAAGCCGTTAGTTTTTAGAGGGGACTCATAATTAAAAAATCATCTTTTATAAATATATAAATAAATACCAAAATTTAGATACTACCAACATATGCATAATAATATAAGCACAATTAAATCTTTATAAAATTATCCTCTCTCTTTCCTTCAGAAATTATTACACATATCATGAAACTAATTTTTTAGTCAATACATGAGAATATGAGTTTTTTAGCGAATATTTTCAAATACATTAAGAGGGAAATATACAAAGCATCTCAAAAAATTTTATCAAGGCAATAAAATTAATTTTTCCAATATTTATCAAGATTTATAGTGAAAAAAATAACAATAACTATTATATTGTAGTTTCAACAAATAAAAAAAAGGATTATTGTATGCAATTTTATTTTAAAACGATTACAAAAAAATTTAGTTTCACCCAAACCAATCAGAAAACTCTATGCATTGATACCAATGGCCGCTATTATCATAGCACTCATCTTTATTGGCTCATGCAAAACGGCAACCACCACAACGGATGGCGATAATGATCAATTAAGCCAAACCCAAATCACCACAGCTCCTGAAGCTCCAACAGGATTGAAGGCAAGTGATGGAGATTTTGCAGCTTTTGTTAGGCTTAGCTGGAATGAGTCATATGGAACTGATGGATACAAAATTTTCTGGGCTGGATCGGCTGACGGCAACTACCAAGAATTTGACACAACCACTGGTACAACATACGACGATTATCTGGCAGGGGATGGAGTAACCTATTACTATAAGATTAAAGCCTACAATAATTATGGAGATAGTCCTTTCAGCAATTCCGATAGTGGATATGCAATCCCTGTATGTGGAGGTGCATGGGCGCCATCAACTTACAATACCATTGCCGTAAATCACTCCTACTCAGATCAATTCATACCACAGAGTCCTTCGGATGTGTACTATAAAATCTATCTCATAAAAGAGAGGAATTACAGATTTACTATAGATATGTTTTTATATCCGGATGATCCAGATCTATATCTCTACTCATCCTATGGAGACGAATTGAAAAAGAGTAGAAATGGAGGTGGAGTGGATGAGGTTATTTATTATACAGCTCCATGTACCGGGTACTATTATTTGAAAGTGAATAACTGGCTTGGTGATAGTTTCACATTCTCAATTCACTTTTATGAGATTTGATATACGAAATAAAACACTCATAAATCGCTCAATGAAGAAGATGGTCATCAAATTATTAAAACCTCGACTATTCATTGTGTAATTATGCATTCGCTTCATAATATATTACTATAGATTATAATCTTAAAAGAACATTGCAATCTAAGTAATAATAACAAAGATAATATTCTATTTTTCAATAATAGGCATAATCTTAATCAATTTTGAAATAAAACTTGAATTTTAACTATTAAGTTTTTATAATTTTAACATCGATAATAATTGGTGGAGAATGAATAACCATTAAAAACTCTCTTAAAAATCTGATACTTTTCTATGTAAATAGAAATCAAAACCAAATAATATTAAGCGTAATCAGCCGTTAAGCCACCAGAGAAAATGATTTGCATTGAAGGAGTGGGCGGTTCCATCCTCGATGAAAAATCCTTCAAAGTAATTAGTTGTGGCCTAAACTCTTACACAGTTTAATAATACATTTATACTTTTCATGTTCTTTTCAAAATATATCACATAAAACACTTAATCCAATCATCCCAGGGGTATCAGTGTGTAAAAATGGAAGAGGAAAAAGGTTCACCATTAAGGCCATCTAATATAAAAGGTGGCATCTGGAAATGTAATCTTGAAAACTTCAACTTTTATATGGATATCCACCTCAGAATCTTTTTGGGTTACCATGAAGATGAAATCTCCACATGGGACGATTTCATTTCACGGATAATAAGTCCCGACGACGCCAAAATAATAAGAGGAATTTTTGAAAGATTACTGGAAGGTATTACAAAATCCTTTTCAATTGCTCACAAAGTTATCCTGAAAAATGGCAAAACAATTCCTGTTTACAATAGAGGAAGTGTAATAGGTAATGAAATCACAGGGTTCATAATTGAAGGCAATAATTACTTTGAGTATAAATTATTTAAAGAAATTTTTGACTCAGCACCAGAGGGTTTCTCAATAATAAAACCTGATGGTACCATCCTCTATACAAACAATACAGAGGAAAGGTTTTTCAATAAATCAAAAGATAAACTGATTGGCCAATCAATTTCTGCTACCATCAATAACAAGAAAACCTTTGACAAAATACTAAGATACATCTCTAATCTTTCAAACAAAAAACCTGTGCCACCCATGGAATATTTTACCGTTGATAATGAAAACAAAGAAATATTCATAGAAATGAAGGGAAGAGTCTTGGAAATAGAAAATGATAATCTAATATTACTGACCAAACATGACATTTCGAAAAGAAAGAGAATAGAAAAAAGAATAAAAAGCCTCGTTAAAAAAAACCATGCTATCCTTCATGAAATCAACCATAGGGTAAAAAATAATCTCCAACTTATATCGAGTCTAATATCACTGCAATCCTCTTACACAACAAATCCAGAAACTTCAAATATTCTTAAAAAACTTCAGAAAAGGATTCATACCATAGCAGTCGCTCATGAGCTTCTCTCAAATAAAAATATGTATACTTATGTTAATGCAAAAATCTACCTTCAGAATCTTATAAATCATATATGGACTTCATTTGACCCCGGAAAAAACACAAGACTGATGTGTTTCATAGAACCCGTAAGGATGAATATCGAATGTGCAATAGCCTGTGGAATAATTATAAATGAACTGATCACAAATGCCATTTTACACTCATCAACAAATATAAAAAAAGGTTTAATAATCACAGTTTCGCTTGCAAAAAAAGAAAGCAACCATGCCGAATTGACTATATCCGATAACGGCAAGGGTATATCATCCTCTGTAGATTTAAATAATCCAAAAACGCTTGGTCTGAAACTTGTAAATATATTTGCAAGACAAATCAATGCAGACATTCAAGTCAGAATGGACCAAGGAACTACATTCATATTTAGATTCCCAGTAAAAAGCAATAAAATTTGTGGAGCATCATTATGAGCAATAAAAAAGCCCTAATAGTAGAAGATGAACTCCTAGTTGCAGAAGACCTTAAGGAAAGACTTGAAAGATTTGGATTTCAAAACTCAGAGATAGCACTTACCGATGAAGAAGCTATCGCAAAATACAAACAATTCTCTCCCGATCTTGTACTTATGGATATTAAACTAGGAAGAGAATCAAACGGTGTAGATGTGGCGAAAAAGATCCAAAAAATGGCAGAAACTCCTGTAATATTTGTCACAGCATACGCAGATAAACCCACTGTGAGCCGGGCATTACAGGCAAACCCTTATGGTTACGTTTTAAAACCCTTCACAGATAGTTCGTTATACACGGCAATAAATGTCGCAATGGTACTGCATAAAATTCAGAAAGATTTTAAAGAAAAATCAGAATGGTTGGAGGCTATTGTCACAAATATACCAGGTATAATTCTATACAAGGATTTAAACTATAGATACCATACCGTTACCAAAAGGTTCAATGAACTATACAACCAGATCGAAAGAGAAGTAGCTGGAAAAACAGACTTCGACATATTTCCATACGAAATTGCAATTAAAATAAGGGATGAGGACATAAATCTCAGGAATAGAAAGGTCACAAAGATAGAAAAAGATTTTTACAACGAAAAATATGAAAAATGGTTTCACATTATCAAAATACCCATGTGGAATAAAAAGGGAGAGTTTCAGGGTATCCTGATAAGTATAAAAGATATAACGGAAAGCAAGATAAAAGAAGAAAATATCAGGCTTCATCAATTAAATATTATAAAAGAGTTCAGGAAGAAGAATCACGCTCTATATGAAGAGGGAAAAAAACTGGAAGAAGAAATTCAGAAAAAGGGATTACTGAAAAAAATACTTCAGGAAGTTAGAGATGAAAAAGAACTTATCCTCAACAGTATAACAGACTGTATCCTTTATCTTAACAAATCCCTGAAAATAAAATGGGCAAATAAGGCTTCTGAAAGAATAATTGGCCTTTCAGTCTCCAAAATAATAGGTCTTACCTGCAGAGAACTTCCTATTTGTGATGGAAGGTGCAAAGATGAATGTCCTTTATTAAAGTGCATAAAAGAAAAGGAGTTTAATGAAAAAATAATTGGCACAAAAAATACAAAATACTGGCATCTCAGAGTATTTCCAGTTTGTAAAGAGACAAATAAACTGCGCGGAATACTTATAACCATTCGGGACATTACGGAGAAGAAAATTCTTGAAGAAAAAGTTGCACGCACAGAGAAAATGGAGGCACTTGGAAGACTTGCCGGTGGTATCACTCACGACTTTAATAATATATTAACTGTAATTAAAGGCTATAGTGAGCTTATTCTCCAGGAAATGGATAAAAACAATCCTTTTTATAACGACGTAAAGGAAATATTCAAGGCCTCAAAAAGAGCAACTGAATTAGTGGAACAAATTAGAGAATTCTATAAAAAAACACCATCTGAGAAAGAAATAATCAATTTAAATGAGTTCATAAACTCCTCAAAAAGTGTTCTTGACCACCTGATAAAGGAAAATATAACCATAAACCTTGACCTCAATAGGGAGCTGAAATACATAGAATGTACACCCTCCCATATTCAGCAAATTCTAATTAACCTTGTACTGAATTCAAGGGACGCAATGCCTGAGGGGGGAACTATTAACATTAAGACAGAAAACGTGTACATAGAAAATGGATATACTACATCATATCTGGAGATGGAGCAGGGTGATTATGTTATGTTAGAGGTTTCAGATACAGGTATTGGGATGGATGAAGACACAATAAAAAAGATCTTCGAACCATTTTATACAACGAAAAAAAATTCAGGAACAGGGTTTGGTCTATCAACAGTATATGGAATAGTAAAACAGTACAGAGGAGGCATAACAGTAGACAGTCAACCTGGAAAAGGGACAAGTTTTAAAATATTCCTCCCGGTATCAAAAAAAACGCCAGAACAGAAACTCGAAATAAAAGATACAATTCCTTTAAGACCAATGAAAAGAGGTGTAGAGAACATCCTTGTTATCGATGATGAAGTGCCGGTCACCTTATTTATCTCAAGAATACTCCAGAAAAATGGATATCGTGTCACCTCTACGAATAGCAGCCGGAAGGCTTTACAAATCATAAATGACAATCCCTCCATTACCCTCGCCATTATAGATCTGGTAATGCCGGACATCTCAGGCCCCGAACTTGCCAGAAAGATCAAAGAAAACTTTCCATGGATAAAAATAATATTCATTTCGGGATATCCTGATATCATAGGATCCAATAATGCAAAGATAGAGCATCCAGTATTACAAAAGCCGATTGAGGAGCGAAAACTACTAAAACTTGTGAGGAGAGAACTCGGGAATGAATACTAAAGCCCAAATTCTCGTTGTAGATGATGATGAAAACATACTTAACTTTTTTAAAAGACTTTTTAAAAATGAGAACTTCAATGTTAAATATTCAAATAGTGGGATTAGAGCACTGGAATTAATTAAATCCACATATTTTGACTTAATTTTGGCCGATCTAAAAATAGACGAGTTTAATGGTCTCGACCTTCTGAAAGAAGTAATGCGCACAACGCATGATACAGAAGTAATTATAATAACCGGATACGGAACAATCGAATCAGCCGTTGAAGCAATGCAGTTAGGCGCCTATGACTACCTGACCAAACCCCTGGACACAACCAAAACGAGGATAACAATAAACAGGGCTCTGGAAAGGAAAAAATTACGAACTCAGGTAAATCAACTAAAAAATGAGATAGAACGCCAATACATAACTCAAGGAATAGTTGTTGTAAGCGAAAGTATGAGAAAA
>CAZFGQ010000119.1:0-6002 GCA_964518675.1 uncultured Spirochaetota bacterium | reverse complement strand
GTATTCCATTACAAAACTGAACTTGATTATAATATACTAAAAAAATACTTTGATATGCTAGAACTTACACATCTTTATGACGAACTAATTAAAGAATAAACATATAATAAATATTTAAAAAAATGAATAAGATAAAAAAAAATGAATTTTTAAAAATGGCAAAAGAGCTTGACGACCTCAAACATATAAAAAAATTTAGACAGCAAGACCCTCCCAAAAAGTTACATCCAGATACCTGGATTCTTTTTAATGATATTTTTAATAAATTTACAAACCATATAAGAAAACCTTTTAAGAAGATCAAAGACAGTTTCATGAAGCTATAAAAGAGTAAAATAATCTAAGATAGAATTCCCACTTATTTTGTATTTTTATTCTTTATTAAGAGTTAATTTTATAGCAAAAATTGGGTTGCAATGAAATGTCCTGAAAAAATATGAAAGTAACAATTTACGATCTAAGAAAACTTGCTTTATAGAATAAGTCTACCATTTCTTCGAAGCAAGTTCCTTTGCAGTTAAGAACTTTGTACCTCTTTCAAGAAGACCATCAATAACCACTTCAAGTTGTTCAAGAGCATATTTACCACAGTTTTTAACTAGAAACCTATCCGGTATAACAGTCCCCTCACCATATGAAAATTTTTTAGGCATTTTTATAAACTCCCAGGGATGAAAGTAAAAACAGAGTACAACAGGTAAATGCCTATCACGTACATATGCAATAAAATTGTCTACATGTTTTAACAATTCCTTTCCATTTTTAGTCCTGAATAAAGGCCATTGATCACGGTCGCGCTTGTATTCATCTTTAGATTCAATTGTCATATCAGCAAAATTGGGAATTTCAACTATTTTCAAGTCCCCTTTCTTGAGCCAGTTTTCCTTTGAAGGATGATACGGAACCAGTTGCTCCTCATAATAAAACATGGGATATGAGGCATCAGCAACATAGCCAAGTTCCTCCAGAGAATTTACCACTTCTGTACTTCCCCAAAGCCTTGGTGCACGGAAAGATACAGGCATTTTGCCACAAGCCTGCTCAACCATTTCAGTTGCAACTTTAATTCTATTTTTAACCTCTTCGGGAAGTAGAGGCTTGATACCTGGTATTTCAAAAATTGGATCACCTACAGTTTCATGGTACAGACTGTGGCATCCTATCTCATGAGCAGGATTTTTATTTATAATCATTTTTGCTATTTCAGGATGTAAACGTGCAGCCTCTCCGGTAAAGAAAAAAGTTGCCGGTATTTCTTTTTTCTCCAATAAATCCAATATCTTTGGAGTTCCCTCAACAAGCCCATTATAAAATGGAGACCAGCTCCCACAGTCAGTTTCCATATCAAATCCCAAAATCGTATAGAACTCACCTTCCCCATTCACTTTTAACACCTCCCTTTTCGGAAAACTTCGATTTTATGATAAATAAAAGTGGACGTTCGATGATCAAACACAAAAAGCTCCGTATATCGCCAGGGCACATTTAAAATGCCAATAATTGCAAAACACTTTCACTCTTCTGGTCCCAATATCTTTTATTTCTTTTTCGATGTAGGATTGTACCGTAACAAGCAGAAATAATGCTATGTTTTTGGCTTTAACACCTTATCTCTCAACGAATCCTTAAAACTGGCAATTATAACTGCCGCTATAACAAGAATCCCGTAAGACGCCATCCTTACCTCTGCTGAAACCGCAAACATGGCCAGCCCCGTTTCGATTACCCCTAAAAGCAAAACACCCCAGAACGCATTCACTACGGAACCCCTTCCACCTCGAAGTGAAACACCTCCAATAATGGCACCGGCAAAGGCAATCATCATTTTCCCTTCTGCTATATTTATTGGAACACCCTGAACGTAACCTGTATAAAACAATGCCGATAAACCACATAGAGCACCATCAATAACATAAGTTATAAAAAAAACACGTCGAATATTGATACCCAGCATCAGTGAAGATTGAGCGTTTCCCCCCACTGCATAAATACTTATACCAAGCCTGATATATTTGAAGAAAAACCATAGTATAATAAGAAGGATAAAGAATACCACTATAGTAACCAGTATATTCTGGCCTATTGCTAGATAAAACGCGGGTAAGTCAGTTGACCATATAGAACTTTTCCTGATAATTAGCTTTAAACCTTTTAAAAACATGAAAGTTCCAAGTGTTGCTACAAAAGGATTGAGCTTTAGTCCACCTACCAACAAACCATTCAAACTACCAGCAAGCATCCCAATTATTACAGGCAATAACACAGTAATAGGCTTTGGAATTCCAGGTAATAGAACAAGAATATGACCTGCTGTGAGAGCTGAAAAGCCCGCAACCTGGTCTACAGAAAGGTCGAAATTGCCACTAAAAAGAGCAACTGATTCAGCTAAAACCAAAAAACCTATCGGTATTGCTGAATAAAGTGTAAAAACAAGAGTATGAAGATTCAGAATACCTTTGGGTCTGAAATAGGCAAATATACCTAAAAATAAAATTATTAAAATTAAGGAAATCTCTTCCAATAACATTAAAAAAATATTCTCTTTACTTATCCTCTTCATTCTTCTGCCTTTGAAATCTCATTCATTTTTGATGAAGACACATCCACAAGAACCTTTTCTATATCCTCAATTGTTGAATCTTTTTTCTCTATTTCGAGCACCTTTTCTCCACGGGCAATAACAACAAACCTATCTGCCAGAGAAAAAATATGATGTATATCATGAGTTATGAAAATAACAGCAATTCCTGTGTTCTTCAGTCTCTTTATAAACTCCCGCACCTGCAAAACACCCTGGATTGAAAGATTTCTGGTTGGTTCATCGAGTATAACAAGCTTTGCTTTGAATTGCATTGCCCTGGCTATTGCCACTCCCTGTCTTTCACCACCTGAACAATACTGCACTTCCTGTTTAGGAGATAAATTTAGACCAAGCAACCTCAAGGGTTTTTCTGCTTCAGAATACATACGATTGTAATTAATCAGTTTCAAAAACCCGATATTTACAACAGGTTCTCTTGTTAAAAATATATTTCTTCCCACATCAAAACAGTCTATAAGAGCCTGCTCCTGAAAAACTGTTTCTATTCCCAATTCTCTTGCTTTTTTAACATTGAGATTTTCAATCTTTTTATTCCTGAAATAAATCTCACCTTTATCCTGTTTCAAAACGCCTGAAATTATCTTTATTAAAGTTGATTTCCCTGCTCCATTTTCCCCAATAATTCCCACAACTTCGCCATCATATATTTCAAAATCGACATTTTTGAGAGCGTATATTTTACCAAACCACTTATGAATATTAACCATTTTGATTAACGGTACATCATTTTTCATTTGAGACTTTCCCTAAAATAAAAAAAATTAGAATTAGGCAGAGCAAATGTTTGTAAGATTTGCCCTGCCTAATAACTCTGGCAAAACCTTATCCCCTTAAATTGGATCCTATCTCAACCACTTTTCAACAACATTGGACCATACTGGAAGTTCCTCACAATTTTCAGGTAGAACCACGGTTGGTCTTACCTGTAACCACCTATGGCCCATATTTTCAATAACTGGTGCAGGAGCCCATGTGGGATATTCAAATATATTTACACCTTCATGTACATTTCCCCTTAGATAAATGTTCCAGGTCCCATCGGGCTGAGGTCCATCCGGTTTGTTAGGATCTGAGGTAACTGTTACACCAACAGGAGGAATAGCATCCTCTCCTTTCTCGATATATTCCTCCAAAAAGTACTGAGCCAGCATTGGATAAAAAAGCTGGGGTTGATCAATACCAACATCACACAGCCCCTGATGCATGAATTCTTTCATCGGTTTTTCAACATCAACAACACCAACATACACATGTCCTTCTTGCCCTCGTGGTATTGCTGCATTAGCACTTTTCAATCCCTCAATTGCACCTATTCCGACATAGCTATTACAAGCCACTATCCCTAATGGTGGACCCCATGCTGAAACAGCATTAACAACTGTCTTTTTTGAATCAGCCTGGCTCCATCCTTCAATCATATACACAACAGGCTCAATACCAGGATATTTCTTCAATACGCTTAAAGCACCATCTCTTCTTTCAATAGCAGCAATATTTGTAGTACTGCCACTTATCAATAGTACCTTCCCCTTGGGCTCCTTTCCATCGTCCAGAATAGCCTTAATCATTCCCTCCGCAGCAAGCTCGCCAATTTTGGTATTACTTACTCTGATATTAATAAGTACTTTTGGCGTCTTTGCATCTGCATCATATGTTACAATTGGTATACCTTTATCAACAATCTTATTTATAGTAGCAGCCAGGCCGGTAGCCGATGTAGGAGCCATGAGTATCCCATCCACTCCCTGAGCAACCATGTAATTAAGATCTCTTATCTGTGTATCTACATTCATGTTGGGATTGAGATTAATAACCTTGTTGCCATGATCCAGAGCATAATAATTTGAGGCTTTAACCAATACCCTGTACCAATCACTCACCTGCTCATATGGAGAGTTACCCCATAGATACCCACCCGTGATTTCCTCCTTTTCAGCTAAAGCAGTATTGTAAAGAAAAAACCCCGAAACGACACTCACTACAAACACAAAACAGATAGCAAGTAATTTTGAACATAAACAACGATTTGCAGTTTCTTTTCTCATAGATAACCTCCTTATTAAAAAATTATTTTAAAAACCATCACTTGATGGCTTTAATTAACCTTCTCAATCAAAAATATTAAAATAATCCCACTATAACTCTATGATCTCATTGTAAATACTGGAAAATTCTTCAACTCCATCTTTAGTAACCCTGAATCCATCTTCCCACCTGAATCCATAATCCGGAGTTGTAAAAAAGGTATCAGCCATAAATGTCATATTTTCCTTTAGTTCATAATCAGAGGTTGTTTCCATCCACGGTCTCTCAACTTCTATGATGCCCGAACCATGGCAGGGCCCGTAAAGAAAGTATTTTTCATATCCATGTTCCTTAAAATACTCATAATATTTTATAGCAACCTCTTTTGCGACCACACCCTCACGTATCCACTCATAGGTCTTCTTATGAATGTCAAGTCCAAACTGAACATGCTTTCTCATCTCTGAATCCATTTTACCAAATATTATAGGTCTTCCCACAGAAGAGGCATACCCCCCATATCTTGCACCAATGCAAAGTTGTATTAACTCACCTTCTTTCAGCTTATCATAGGTAGCTCGTCCAATAGCATCCCTGGTTTTTACACCACCAAAAACGTAATTCGGATAAGCTTCACTCTCAGCTCCATGCTTGTACATGATTTCATAAATTATTCCCACAACCTCTTTTTCAGTCATACCCGGTTTGATAACCTCAAGTAGTTCTTTCAATGTAAGTTCACTTATCCTGTGGGCCTCCTTGATAAGTTCTATTTCAGCTTCAGACTTTATCGATCTCATATTGGTTATAATCCACTCAGCCCTTATTATCTCACCATCTTTACCAAGTGCCTTTTTAATTCCATCATATACTGGCATTGGCAGAATTGTGTAATCACCCAGGGCCAGTTTTTTTATCCCCTTCCCATTTGAAATCTCATCGAATATATCTGAAAACGTTGATACTTCAATATCAGGATAGTCAGGTTCAGCGGATTCTCTGTATTCAAGCATCTTTCGTATTTTTTTGATCTTACTCCTCCTTTCTGCGAATGGTTCCGCCTCAGGACCTATAAGGAGAATTGGCTCACCTTCCTTGGGAACGATAACCCCTGCAGATTCAAATATTGGCCAGTGATCACTGAGGTACCTGACATTAGCCTGATCAGCCTCATTGCAATGTACCAGATACGCATCAAAGTTGTTTTTCTGCAATTCTTCCTGGATTCTCAATATCCTGTTTTTAAATTCACTTTCCGGAATCTGTTTTAACATTTTCTTACTCCTTTGCGGATTTAGCAGATCATAATTAAGAATAAAACCTCTTACACACTCACCTCACACATATGCAATTAACATTCAGTCTCTAATTAACA
>CAZFGQ010000118.1:0-6003 GCA_964518675.1 uncultured Spirochaetota bacterium | reverse complement strand
CAACAGTTTATGGAATTGTCAAACAGAGTAGAGGTTTGATATTTGTCGACAGTGAGTTGGGTAGAGGGACTACTTTTTCAATATATTTTCCAGTTTGTAATAAATCGGGAAGAACCGAGCTTATAGGTGAATCATATGTGGATAAAGATTTAGTGGTTGGTAGAAATATGGGTAAGGTGCTTGTAGTTGAAGATGATGAAAATGTCCGAAGCCTGGTAACCAGAACACTTAAACAGAGTGGTTTTAATGTGATCGAGGCTGAAGATGGCGAGAATGCTTTGTCGATTTTTAGAGCTGGAAATGAAGAAATAGAATTGGTCATAATTGATCTTGTATTGCCTGGTATGCATGGACTGGAATTATTAAATAGGATAAAGGAATTGTGTACTGATGTAAAGGTACTTTTTATTTCCGGATATATTGATGAGGAACTTAGGGAAAAGGAGTTGCTTATCAGGGCATACCCGTTTTTGAAGAAGCCGTTTACTCTAGTGGAATTGGTGAATGAGATTAATAAGATACTGAATTACAAAAATTCTCACGATGAGAGTGACAGAAAAATAGTCGGGTGGGAGGGGGGGTAAATATCTAAAATATTTAAAATTATATAAATGGCAGTTAGGATGATCTTATTGTTATAAGGTTTCAATAATGCAGAGCAGCTCTTTGGAGGTAAAGGGTTTCTGCAGAAATGGTATTTCATGACTCTGGATATATTCAAACTGTAACCTTTCATCTGTATACCCGCTTATAATAAGAATTTTTAGATCTGGTTTTTCTTTTTGTAATTTTTTAACCAGTTCAATGCCTGTTATATCGGTGGTAATTATATCAGTTATAAGAAAGGAAATTTTATCCTTCTTTTCATTGAAAATATCCAATGCGTTTTTTGCACTTTGGGTATCAATAACCTCATATCCATTCTGGATAAGTATTTTTTTTGTTACATTTCTTACTTTTTCGTCATCCTCAACGAGTAGAACATGTTTTCCTTTACCTCTGAAATATTGAGGTTCATATCTATCATGGGCTCTTTTGGTAGCTGTGTTATTGAGATCCTCTTTAAAAACCGGGAGGTATATATAAAAAGTGGTACCCTCATTCGGTTTACTATCCACATTTATCCATCCACCGTGTTGTTCAACAATTCCATAAACAACCGAGAGACCTAAGCCTGTACCCTTACCGGGTTCTTTTGTTGTGAAGAATGGTTCAAAAATTTTGTCCAATGTCTCTTTATCCATTCCATACCCTGTATCCTGTATTGAGAAGCACACAAATTCCCCTGGCTTCGCACGAATATTTTTTTCACAATACTTTTTGCTAATTGTAGCGTTTTTGGTACTGATTATGATTTTACCACCCTCTGGCATAGCATCTCTGGCATTAACAACAATATTTAATATAATTTGCTCCATTTGACTTTTATCGGCTTTTATGTCTTTTATCTCTGGTTCGAGGTTAATTTCAAGTACTATATCTTCGCCTATGATTCTTTTTAACATTTTCTTTGTGCTGGATATTATATCATTAAGATTTATCCTGTTAACGGTGAGAACCTGTTTTCTACTGAAAGCGAGGAGTTGCCTTACCAGTTCTGAAGCTCTTAATGATACCTCCTTTATTTCATTCAGGTATTCGGTAGCTGGTGAATTACCTTTTTCAAACTCTGCAAGTAAAATCTCTGTATACCCTATTATAGGAGTTAGCAGATTATTGAAATCATGTGCTATTCCTCCTGCAAGTCTGCCTACTGCCTCCATTTTTTGTGCATGTATAAGTTGTTCTTGGAGTTTTTCTTTTTCAATCTGAAGTTTCCTTTTTTCGGTTATATCCGTAATAAATCCAAGAATTGCGGGACCATTTTTCCAGTTTATTTCTACCGCATGAACTTCTCCCCATCTCACCTCGCCATTTTTTTTGAGGAATCGTATTTCATAGGGTTCTATTTTTTTGCCTTTTCTTCTATTGGTATGGATGTTTTTAACCTTTTCAATATCTTCTGAATGGACCAGTAAAAGAAAAGGTTTTCCTATTAGCTCTTTTGCATCATATTCAGTTGTCTTTATGAAATCTCTATTGTAATAAACTATTTTCTCATCCTGAACAATTATTATCATCTGGCTTGCATTTTCAACCAGGGATTTGTATTTTTCTTCTGATTCTTTTAATGCCTTTTCCAATTCTTTATGTACCAGTATTTCTTGCCTGAGTAACCTGTTTACCTGCTCAAGCTTTTTAGTTCGACTTCTTATCTTTCTCTGCAGCCATTTTTTGGAATCTTTAAGAGAGCTTTCTGCTTTTTCAAGTTTGGCTATCATTGAGTTAATTCTTTCTGCAAGTAATCCAATCTCATCATTCCCACTAACAGAGACTCTTTTATTGAAAGCTCCAGATTGTGCTATTGTATCAACCTCATGAATCAGTGTTTTTAATCTTTTTATTGCGATAAATCGAAGTATAATGAAAATCAAAATTAGGAAGGAGATGCCCGTTGCAGTGAACATATAGAGATGCTTTTTTTTCCATTCGTGTATTAAATCATCTTTAAAATTAGATAACACATCCTCGCTCTTTTCGATGTTTCCTGAATATTCATGGATTATATATTTTTTGATATTTTTTAATGTGAATGTTTTATCGATGTGGTAAACCAGAAGTAACATCATGGCGACTATTACAACTATTGGTGTACCCCCTTTAATTGGTAGGATAAAGAATTTTTTATTTTTTTTCATGATGAACCCTGGTTAAAAGATATTGTATGGTTTACCAAAGCTTTAAAGACTAATTTATGTTAAAAGTTTTTGTATGTTCTTCCACCTCCTGATAAGTTCTTTTCTGATTAAATTAATAGGGATTTTACCATTTTTCGCTTTTATGCACATATTATTCAATATAGAGAAACTTTGTTTTATATATTGATAGGTTTTCTCCAGCTGGTAGTGGTTATCGGAAATTGAATTTACTTTACCTGGAATAGTGGTGGTATTTTCTGTTTTCTTTATCTGTTTTCCACTCGTTGGATCGAGTTTTTCTGGGAGGTTTATCGCTATTTCATATGGTTCATATACCATTAGAGGTTTTTCCAATCCTTTAACAGATATGTTTCCTATTTCTCTAGAATGAATCCATTCGCCGATTTTGCTGTATACTGAATGAGAAATATAAATTCTTCCACCTTTTGCATTTTCCTGAAGTCTTGATGAAATATTTACAGTGTTTCCAAGCACGTCTTCTCCTTTTCTTATTACATCACCGTAGTGTATACCTATTTTTACTGTGATTTGATGTTTTTCTTCCCTGTAACTGTTAAATCTGTTTAATGATTTTTTTAATCTTATTGCTCCAATTACTGCATCTAGAGGATTTTTGAAGATAAACAGATGTCCGTCTCCTAAGTGCTTGATCAGTTTTCCATTATGCTTGATAAGGAGTGGTATTAACAATCCCTCATACTCCTGGATCAGATTAGCCAATTCTATCGAACTCAGTTTTTGTGACATCCGGGTATAACCTTCAATGTCAGTAAACATAACCGTCAATTTTTCAATATATTCTTTTTCAAACTGATATTCCTTTTTCTGTACTGCCAGGTCTGTATTTAATGTGGGAATGTAGAGCTCATCCTGCTGTTCATCTTCAATACCTTGGGTTCGCAATTTATAGAGAAAATTGTATATGAAATGTCTGGTATCGTCATTGTCAATGTTTCGGAGAAGTTCTCTGAGATGCTCATGAAGGATATTATCAGTTTTTGTAAATAAAGGTAGAAAGAGTGACAAAACTTTAGTATCAATCGTCCTATTATTTAGATTCTCCAGTAGTATTATTCTGCTTTTTTGGGTTCCATTGTTTATTGCATCTTCCATGGCTTTTATTGCATAGTCATCTTCAATGTAGTAAAGTATTAAAGAAGCCCAACTCTTACATTCGATGGAATTCTGACGCATTATCCCATATAAGAACTCTTCCAGTTCAAGATCTTTTTTGTAAGTATTTCTCAGGATTATTCCATGAATTGTTTTAAGTATCTCTTCTCGTTTCCATTTTTCAATTTCCCAGTATATTTTGATCAGGTCTCCAATAATATTCGTTGAGGACTTTGACCTTAGGACTGTCCCAATTAATGCCACCACTTCTTTACTTCTTTCTGTTTTTAGTCTTGTAAACATTGCTTTTTGCAGTTCCGGGTTTAATTCTGCATCCGCATTGGATAATGCATTGATGGCATTGGTAACAATTAGGGGATCATCGCAATTTTCGAAAAGTCTGATGATATGTGTTTTTAATTCTTTTATATAGAATTTTTTAAATATTCTGAGAGTGGCAATAGTGAGAATTTTACTATATAAGGGCAGTGTGATATTTTCTATGAGCTCAGGGTTTATCTTTTTACTATCAATTCTGGCAAGTATTTCAAGAGCAGCTTCAGCAAGGTGGAAAAGCTTGTTTTTTTTACTCCATTGATATATTTCATGTAATATTCTTGTACTATTCCAATTGAATAAACTTCCTATAATCAGGTTTCTGATTAATTGGTCCATCAGTTGCCGTTTCCCCTGTTTGGCAAGAGCAAGCTCCCTTGCTATAAGAGCAGCTCCAGGACGGTTTGGCTTTTTTATAAGATTTTTTAAAGCATTATATCCATCAAAATGTCTGACTTCTACCCTTGTAGCAGATTCTTTTAATTTTTTAAGCAGTTCACTTTCACTATAGTTTCTACTTTTTTTTAAATAATTTACAATCCCCTGTTTAAAATCTTCGTCTCCATAAAATTCTATGTATTCTTTTGCATGTATTATATACCATCCAATCTCGTGTGTGTCACTGTGTACCCTGTGAGATGTTTTCTTAAGATTTTCAAACAGATTTAGAATGTTTTCTTCAATATATTTACCCGGTTTTTCATTAATGTAACCCAGAGATCTTTTTGTTAAGTTTGCAATTCTCCTGATTCCTGAAATTGCAAGTTCTTCTAGGAGAACATTTTCTTCGGCACCGTTTATCATAAATTTTGTGACTAGTTTATAGATATCTTCGTTAGTTGTACACGCTTCGCTTGCATTCAATTGCTGGTAAATTGCCCTTCTCACTTCCGGGTTGAAATCTATTAACCCTTTAGAAAAAATTTCTTCCAGAATTTTTCCTTTAGATTTAAACCCCACTTTTATTAGTGTGATTTTCTGTTCTGGATTCAATCTATTCCATTTTTTAATACCATGGTTGCATACACTTTCGATAAGCTTATCATTTTCAAGTGCTTTTACATATATTTCTGTCAATACATCCTCAGTTATATTTTGATCATTCAGATAGTATTCAACATTGAATTCGGGGTCTGTTTTGAGAAGTAGACCAATGGCGAAAGCTTTGGTTTTTCCAGAGATAACAGGTGAGGCTGCATATGCCCTCAATAGAGTTTTTACCTCAAAATTTTCAGGCGTCAGTGAAACGAGTGTTTCCAGTATACTGCATCTGAGCCTTTCGTCCTGGTTTGTTTTAAAAAGGTTGATTAGAAATGGAATAACACTTTTTTCACCAATATCTCCGTACGTTTTAATTGCCTCACATTTTATATCTTCATCGGGATTGTTGATAAGTTTCCCTATTAATCCTATTGCCTTGGAATCCTTTATTTTTCCAATTGTTTTCAATGCAGATATAACTATTTCCTTTCTTGAGTCAAATAGATCTCTATAAATAATTTTTTTGCCTTTTTCTTCGTCTGGGATAAGTGAAAGTGCTACATGAAATGTAATGATGATCTCAGGAGGTAAGTGTTTAAGATCAACATTTTCTTTATTTGTATCTATGGTATTATTTTCAAGTCCAAGCATCATGCTGCTCCCTCGGGGTTCCAATCATCTTCTTCATGTATATAATTCAATTTCTGGAATGACTTTGCGTGCATTCCCTGGTTTTTGTTAGAGCGTTTATTGGGTAAATGCTCTTTTATTCTTTTATTAACCCTGATGATATTAAATATTGAGTCATTATTAC
>CAZFGQ010000117.1:0-6136 GCA_964518675.1 uncultured Spirochaetota bacterium | reverse complement strand
TAACTTACAATTATATAAACCCATTTAAGATATCTTATTTCACAATATCCAGGGAGCACAATATAAGGGAGGGTAGTATAGGGAAATAATATAACCATAGATTATTTCCAGGATTTTATTTATCAAAAAATCCCGGTATAATAAAAACTATAACTACAGGTTCGCGGTATAATGTCCCCATAATGGAGGTAGCTATGATACCCGAAAAAGTTAGAAAGACACTCAGTAAATACGGTTTGGAAGCTGTAGAATTCGAACCCGGTTCTACTCCAACAGCCGAACTTGCAGCACGTAAATTTGGAGTTGAGGTTGGACAGATCGCAAAATCTCTCCTCTTTATTGCTAAAGATGGAACTCCTTTTATTGTTATCTGTGCTGGAGATAGAAAAATTGTTTCGTCCAAGTTAAAAAAAATTACAGGAAAAAAATCAAGAATGGCAAATGCTGAGGAAACAAAAAAACTTACAGGTTTTTATCCAGGAGGTGTCTGTCCATTCGGCATTGAGAATATTAAAATATACATAGATAAAAGCCTGGCAAACTACAAGACTATATATCCAGCCGCAGGTACAGATGCTTCCGGAGTTCCGATGACATTTGAACAACTCGTTGAAATAACCGGGGCAACTATCTGCGATGTTTCTGTTTTACCAGAGGAAACATGAAAATCAGAAGTTTCTACGAATTGCAGCCGAGTTTATTTTCTCATTCGCCTACCATCACCTACCAAGAAATAATCCCTTCTATATAAATAAATCTGTCTTCATACTTCACTAAACTTCATTAAATAGAGAAAATCAAAATCTGAATCGTATTAACTTTTAAAATAAATTCTGGATTTTTTTATTTATTTATCCTATTATATTTTTTTAATTGTGTTTTTCTATAACTGGATTTTAAACGACAAAGATAATATATTTATAGCGAATGTCGAGTGTTCTGAAATACAGAAATCTGAATGCATGTTAGAATTACAAATGTTGCAGTACTGGCGAACTTCAAACAATTTAAATAAATAGGTGGGGATCTCTTTACTCTGTATCAATAATTTGCGTTACAAAATAAAAGCTTAAAGTTCAACATATTTAAAAAATCCAAAAAGTATTATTCCAAAAAATATATAAAATATATATTGATCAATAAAAAATAAAATCGAATATATCTGAGTTCTTAGAGGAGGAAAATACACTCTCATGCTGAGAATAAAGAATATAAAAAAGAGTTTCGGAGGTGTTAAAGCAGTAAATGATTGTACTCTCGAAGTTAAGGAGGGTACAATAACCGGTTTAATAGGCCCAAACGGTGCCGGAAAAACCACCCTTTTCAACATTATAACAGGTTTTTACAAACCGGATGAAGGTGAAATATTCTTCAGAGACCAGAGAATAGATGGTCTTCCTCCTTACAGAATATTTCACAAGAAGATTTTCAGAACCTTTCAGATAACCCGTGAGTTCGAAAAGATGACCGTTCTCGAAAATCTAATGCTGATTCCACCTCACCAAACTGGAGAGAGTATATTTAACACATGGTTCAGACCAAAAAAAGTTAAACAGGAAGAGGAAGAAATAAAGAAAAAAGCACTGGAGGTACTGGAATTTGTTGAATTAATACATCTAAAGGATGAATACGCCGGAAATCTCTCGGGCGGTCAAAAAAAACTTCTTGAATTGGCCAAAAGCCTTATGGCAGATCCGGAGGTTGTTCTTCTCGACGAACCGGGGGCAGGTGTAAATCCTACCCTGATGAAAAAACTGGTTGAACATATCCAGCTCCTTCAAAAAGAAAAAGGAATGACTTTCTTCCTCATAGAACATGATATGGATCTGGTAATGAGTCTCTGCAATCCTGTGATAGTTATGAGTGAAGGGCGGAAACTTGCAGAGGGACATCCAGATGAAATAAAAAAAGATGAAAGGGTACTGGAGGCTTACCTTGGTGGCCAATACAGACAATAGTATTCTTACAGTAGAGTCCGTAACAGTTGGATATGGAGAAGCCGATATTCTATTCGGTGTTTCAATGAAAGTTGAAAAAGGCCAGATAGTCAGCATAATAGGGCCAAATGGAGCGGGTAAATCCACACTATTGAAGACGATATTTGGATGCCTCAGACCTAAAAGTGGAAGAATATTCCTTAAAAATGAGGATATCACAGGGCTCAAGCCCGATGAAATTGTAAGAAAAGGAATAAGTTACGTGCCACAGGTAGAAAATATATTTCCTACTCTGACGGTAATTGAAAACCTCGAAATGGGCGCATTCATTAGAAACGATGATTATCAACCACGTATAGAGGAAATTCTGGAACTTTTCCCCGTCCTGAGGAAAAAGAAAAACCAGAAAGCAGGTCTGTTATCTGGAGGAGAAAGGCAGATGGTCGCAATGGGCAGGGCACTTATGCTAGACCCCCAGATTATCCTTCTCGATGAACCATCAGCCGGGCTTGCCCCAAAGTTTGTATCAATGATCTTTGAAAAGATAAGGGAAATAAACAGTACGGGAGTAGCTGTAATCCTTGTTGAGCAAAATGCAAAAGAAGCACTACAAATGGCCGATCATGGATACGTACTGGCAAATGGCCAGAATGTACTGGACGATAGAGCCGATAAACTACTGGCGAATGAAAAAGTCAGAGAACTCTATCTTGGAGGATAATATTGGCAGAACTATTCGTATACGGAATTGTTTTGGGCAGCATAATATCACTTGGGGCAATTGGATTATCGCTGGTCTACGGAATACTGAGGTTTGCAAACTTCTCCCATGGGGATCTGATGACTCTCGGCGCATATGTAGCACTATTTTTTGTAACCGGTCCCCTTGCCTGGTTGGGAATAAGCGATAAACAGCTCCTACCCTTTTCTTTCAGTCTGCGGATAATCATTGCTTTCCCCCTCTCAATGGCAGTTGTGGCCCTGGTTTCAATAATTATTGACAGATTAATCTATAAAAAACTCCGGGATAAAAACAGCAGTCTGGTAATCATGGCGATGTCTGCTCTTGGCGTTTCATTCATAGTTCGAATGGCAGTCCTCATTATCTGGGGAGCAGACTTTAGATTCTACAGACCTGGAGTCCTAAGGCCGGCACTTATGCTTCCGCTAGGTGTAAAAATGAGACCAGACCAAATCTTAATCCTTGGTATTGTTGGATGTCTGGTATTTATTCTTCACGTTTTTCTTAAAAAAACAAAGATGGGCATCGCCATGCGGGCAACTTCAGACAACATGAACCTGGCACAGATTACAGGCATAAATATTGAAAGAGTCATTGCATGGACCTGGGGAATAGGAGGAGCACTTGCAGCAGCGGCAGGTATACTGTACGGCATTGATGTTCAGCTCCATCCCGGAATGGGCTGGAACTTCCTGCTACCGCTATTTGCAGCAACAATCCTTGGCAGCATTGGCAATGTTTATGGTGCTCTCCTCGGTGGGCTCATAATTGGGGTTGCACAACAGATGTCAACGGCATTTCTGCTCCCAACATATAAACCCGCCGTGGCTTTCCTGATAATGATCATACTTTTGCTTGTAAGGCCACAGGGAATCTTTGGAGGAAAGGCAAAAACATGGAAATAGGTGGACTCTTAGCGTATCTGGTTTCATTCGCAATAATGGCAGGCATCTATGCCGTATTTACCCTCGGACTGAACATCCAGTGGGGCTACACCGGCCTATTCAACATAGGAATAGCCGGTTTTTTTTGCATAGGAGCATATACATCGGCCCTCATCACATCACCCAAACCCACCGGCCTTTATGCAGAGTATGTGCAGCAGATACTTGCATTGGGTCTACCATTTCCGTTCGGACTCATCGGAGCTGCTATGGCTTCTGGTTTTATCGCCTTTCTCATTGGAATACCCACTCTAAAGCTCAGCGAGGACTATCTTGCAATAGCCACCATTGGTATTGCAGAATCTATAAGGCTTATTTTCAATAATGAACAGTGGCTCGCCAATGGTCCTCAGGGCCTTGCTGGTCTTCCCCAACCCCTGAGTGGACTGGTAGACCCACGATATTATAACTATATATACCTTCTGATAGTAATTATCACACTGGTAATAATCTACTATCTCATAGAAAAAGCTATAAGGTCACCATGGGGAAGGGTTCTGAGAGCAATAAGGGAGGATGAAGTATCCGCTGCAATGAGCGGCAAGAATATAATAAAGTTTAAAATGCAGGCCTTTGTATTCGGGGCAATGGTAATGGGAATAGGAGGCGCTCTATATGCCCACTATACAAAAGCCATATCGCCTGATGTCTTTACCCCACTGTACGGCACTTTCATAATATGGGTCATGATTATGGCGGGAGGAAGCGGAAATAACAAGGGTGCTATTCTGGGTGCATTCGTGGTATGGGCCATATGGATTGGAACAAAGTTCATGACAAGTTTTCTTCCATATACATTTAAATCAAGAGCTCCTTATATAAGATTCCTGCTCATAGGAATCCTGCTTGAAATCATTCTTATAATGAGGCCACAGGGAATGCTTGGCGAGGAGAAAAAAGTCTCGCGTATGGCGTGAATTATTACATAAAAATTTCCAGGCTATAATATCTTCTATTTTCCCATATAATTTTTTGAGGAGAGAGACACAGTATAAAATATATTTTCAAAAAAAGAGGGGAGCGTCCACTCCCCTCTCATTATTCCATCTATGTTGCTTATCAAATCCTCCCTGCGATACCCGGCACGCAGAATTACTGTGAATAACTTTTAGAACCCTATTTCACAGTAACCATCTCAATCGTCACTATTGTTCCACCGCTATACTTCCAGATTTCTATCGGAGTTACAACATCTCCATTTTCATCAAAATCAACAGATCCAGCCGCACCTTCATAATTGATATCTTTTCCCTGTTCGAGCAACTGAAATGCCTTCTTGAACTCTCCGGGCATAATTATTTCGCCAGGAGGATTTGCAACTGCACGCAGATTATCCCTTATGTTTTCTGATGTCAATGGAAGTCCTTTAACCTTTGCCCTGTATGCCGCTAACCCGATAACAGCCATTGCGTCATAAGCATTGGTTATGAATGGTAATGGTGGTTTCTCTCCATACTCTTTCTGATAAGCCTCATTAAACCTGTCAAGAGGTTCTCCTCCCTTTGTACCCGGTGCCGTTCCCATGAGCCCCTCAAGATTCTCTGCTCCAAGGGCTTCAATCAGCTCCTGAGATTTGGTACCGTCACAGAAGAAGAAGTTCTTAAAATTAAAGAACTCGATGGCCTCCTTAAGGTAAATCTTCGCATGCTCCGGATAGCTATAGGCACCAAGGGCATCAGGATCGCCAGCCAGAGCTTTTTTCAACTCGGCTGTGTATGACTCAGCAGCTTTTTCATCATGTGGTACCATTGCCAGCACCTTGCCACCATTTTTCTCAAATGATTTTTTGAACTCCTCCGCGAGGCCCTGACCATAGGGATTATTTACATACAGAATCGAAGCTGTTTTTATCTTCTTGGCTGCAAGCTCTCCAGCTACGACGCCCTGAAGTGCGTCGGAAGGACAGGTTCTGAAAAGGAAATCCTTGCCCTTATCAGCCGGCAACGCAGTAATTAAGGGCGAGGTTGATGCTGGTGATATCATAATAACATTATTCGGGCACGTTACTGATTCAGCCACCGGAACGGTCACACCACTGGCAAGCGCCCCAACTATGGCGACAACCTTATCTACTTCAACCAGTTTCTTCGCAGCATTGGTTGCAGGAATAGCCGATGTTTCACTATCCTCATGAATCAGCTTGATCTTTAAGCCTGCCTCCTCAAGCTGTTTCGCAGCAAGTACAGTACCATTCTGAATGGCAGGTCCAAACTCTTTCAGAGGACCTGTGTGGGCAAGCAGAGTTCCAACCTTGATGGCCCCTGCCTTTTTTCCGCCCGCATACACGGTTGTAAAACTGAACAAAACCAGTAATACCAGGGTGACAACTATCCAAACCTTTTTCATAACCTCCTCCTTTGCATGAAATTTTCTAGTTAATTTTACTTGATACCGAAATTAAAACAAAACACAGGTATTGAACTAAAAGGGGATGATTCTACATTCTTCAACATTTCTATAGATTTTTATAGAGGTAACCGTATCAAGTTATACAAAAAATGTCAAGTCAAAAT
>CAZFGQ010000116.1:0-6290 GCA_964518675.1 uncultured Spirochaetota bacterium | reverse complement strand
AGAGAATTAAAACAGAACAGGCTCCAGAGAGAACTTGTAAAGGCTGCATGGCTTAAAAATATTTCCCTTTCGTATGAACTTAGCTTTACAGGTGAGAAATTTTTCCCTGCAAACACATCGCATAGCATTGGGATAAATATTCTGTTTGATTTTTTATTTTTTTCTCCGGTCCTATCTGTTAATAGATCATCTCTTTCTTATTCAAAAACCCGGGCCTATGATATCAGTACACCTGTTGCGGATAGTGTGGTTGTTGGAAATCCCGCAAAAATCCTGCAACAAAAAGCTCAAGCTCTCAGTGAGAAGCTTCAAAATCGGAAGAAGGAGATCCAGAAAGGAATAGATGTTTGGTTGGTCAGGGCAAAAACTTTTCTGAAAACCCATGAAATTTATGAAAAACGGGAGGGGATAATCGAGAGAAACGGGGGTCTGATGGAAGCTAGGATGGAACTTGGTGAAATAAAGCCAGTTGATTATACAAAGTTTCTGATAGAAAAGAGCAATTTTGCACTTGAGATTGAAAATCTGAGTTTTGAAGCAATACGCCTTGCGTGGGAACTTGAATCTCTTACCGGCCTGAGGTTTGGTGGTATATTAAACCGGCTTAATGTAAAAAATTGAGCTTTTATGGATTTGGACTTCTGCAGACATATTAAATGTAAGAGCAGGATTGTGAAAAATAATTTTTATTGTACTTCTGGATTTTTTAAAAAGATAAATCTTCAAAAGTTTTTTATCTCGTTTATTTCTGTATTGCCTATTGTTTTTATTTTTATCTCTGGCTGTGTTAAAAACCCGGATAGTTATCCCCCGGAAGGGATTGCTTCATCCGTTAAAGAAATAACTGATGATAACAGGAGTGAAAACTACTTTCCCGAGTTTGAAGTATATAAAGTCAAATACATGACGGTAAGAAAAAATATGGAAGCTCCGGGAACGCTTGCCGTTATAAACAAGGCAACAGTTGTCAGCAGGCTTGAGGGCATACTTGAAGAGGTTTTCGTAAAAAAGGGAGATAAAGTTTTGGCCGGCGATCCACTGTTTTTTGTCTCAAATTATCAGCTCGAACTTGATAGCGAGAGTGTAGAAAAACAGCTTCTGGAAGCTGAGCGGGAACTTGAGACTGCAAGGCTTCAGTATCAGGAGCAAAGAAAAGCCCTGTTCAAAAAGATCATAAAAATTGAGAAATTAAAACTTCAGCGAGAGGATATGATGAGCGAGGTGGATATGCTGTTAGGTACCCTTGATAAAAAGAGAATACTGCATGAAAGAGGTGGAATAACGGATGAAGCATTTGAAAGTTTCGTATTTTCCATTGAATCGAAAAAAAGAGAACTGGGAATATTGGATAAAGAAATAGAGGTTCAGGAGTTTGGTTTTAAAGATGAGGATATTCTTCAGGAAGGATATATGGTCCCAGATGATCCTGAATATAAAAAGGAGCTTCTTGTATACATAAATACGAAGCTTCAGCGAAAACAAATTGAGTTTGCGAAAATCAGAGTGACCAAAGCAGAGCTTGCCATGGAGAGGGCTAAATGGTTGATGTCCCTGAGAACGATAAGGGCTCCAATAAGTGGGATTGTTACAGAAATAGAAAGGCATCCTGGAGAGAAGATCAGGCAGGATCAGCCTATTACCACAATAATTGATAACTCTGTTCTAAATGCGAGGGCCTCTTTCTCAGAGGGTTACTATTCACATTTCAAAACTGGCATGGCAGTGGATGTTTATGTTAATGCTACCAGTGAAAAAATAACGGGTAAAATAAGGGGCATTAATCCTGTCGTGGACCCTGAAACGAGAAGCATCAGGATTGATTGCGAGGTCTTGAACAAGAGAGAACTTCTACCGGGTATGTCTGTCAGGATAGTTTTTCCCATTTCAAGAAAAATAAGGGATATTGTAATACCGTCTGAGAGTTGCCTTCTGGATGGCGTGGGCAATGTATTTGTATTGATCGTTTCAGACTCTGAGAGGGTTTTTAGAAAGAGGATAATTGTTGAAAAATCAAATAGTTTCAATATGGAAATATTCTCTGAAGGGCAGGCTGATGGAGGTGGACTTTTCAATTGTAATTATGTAACGGTAAAAGAGGGATTGAAAGATGGAGATTTAATTCTTTTGAAACCATTATCCAATATTGCTGATGGAACCAGGATCAGATACAGAAAAGCTGAGCAGTATGGGGGAACTTAATCTATTGTGAAAGGTTTTTTGTAAATGAAATTTGGATCAAAATGGTGGGCTTGTTGGTTATATATTCTGGCGCTGGTGGTTTTTCTACTGGTGCTCTTTGGTTGCTCTCTGGATAGATTTTCTGAGTTCTCGATTGTATCCTCGAGCCTCTCTTCAAATGGTGTTATTGGAACAGAAAAGGAACCCATAACTCTTACTTTTACAAAAGAGATCGCCAAACCAGGTGCTTCGGCATATATAAGTGTTGAGGATGATAACGGCTCCTCTATTGGTATAAAATGCACGGTTGATGAAAAGGCAATGATTATTGTACCTGTTGAAAAATGGAAACCGTATACCAGGTACTGGCTAATCATTGATAGAGGATTAACCGATGTTTATGGCAAATCTCTGGATAATAATTACTACATTCCCTTTCAATCTACCGATGCTCTCCTTCCTGTTTCTGCAATAATTATTTCACCAGAGGTTAAAAATAATAAGATAGAAGAAGAGATAAATGTATTTGAGATACTATTTAGCTCACCGGTTGACAAGGAATCGATCGAGAGGGCTTTTTCTATTGTGCCTGATCTTGATGGATATTTTGAATGGATTGAGCCAGAAGATTTATCTGAAAAAGAGGATTTGATTTCTCTGGGCTATACAGGCGATAAACTTATTTTTACTCCTTTGGAGCCAATTATCCCAAATAACGTATATTCAGTGATTATATCTGAAGATGGACTTGATAAAAGCGGGTTTCATATTGAAAGATTTGAAAGAAGTTTTGAATACAAACCAAATACCCCTTTTCCTGCGGTAGATAGGATTTTAGTTGATAATGAAGTTATATTTGATCTGAGTGCCCTCAATCAAAACTCAGGCAATCAAAGCTGTTCTCAGTGTGAAAACATTAGAATTGAAAACAAAACTTTCATAATAACGTATGACAGGGCTGAAAAAAGTTGTGAAGTTCAATTTGAGTTCTCTGAACCGATTGATCCTGTGAGCTTCAAGGAAAAATTGAGTATATCTCCTTCTGCAGAGTTTGAACTTCAGTGGTACGGACAGTCCCTGGCAGGTATCAGATTACAGGAAAATCTGGAAATCCAAAAGTATTACAGTATTGAACTAAAAAATGGAGTTGAATCAAACGAGTCCATTCTGATGCAGTACGGTTACCTTATTGAAATTTTTACGGGAGGAGATTTCAGCACCTTTTTGAGTTTCTATGCAGATGATTTTACCACACTCCAAATTAATGGTGAACTTTTTGATGATGATTTGCCAGTGGTTATTGATTCAGTTCAGACAGGTAAAGATGATGAAGGTTATTTTATCAGGATTATTTATACAGACCCGGCAGAAAATATAGATCCGTCTTCGCTTGAGGCAAAAGTTGACATAGAACTATTGTTTGAAAATCCAATATATGTCCCGGAGATTGACAGGGCAACAGTTCAGGATGGAACAACATTGAATTTTGTCATGGGGCAGAATCCGGTTTCAAGGGATAAAACGGGGATTATCCAGGGGTTTAATTGGCTTGCCTCTAACAGATGTGTTTTGACTCTATCCGGTCTGGGCAATACCAATATCTATTCATTCTCAATTATGGGTGGTAAAAGTGGAGTGATAGATAGCCATGAGAATTATATGGAAGACGGTGTTCTTTATTACTTCAAGCTCATTATAGAAGAAAGTTGATTCAGCATTGAGCTACTTCAGTTGATTATTCTGAAAATTATCCAAATTGATATTTAAAGGTTATAGAATAAGATGGAAGAAGATAGCCGGGGAAAAAGAGGTTTTATTAATACGAACCCGAAAGTTGGGATTCACATTTACCTTATTGTAAACTTTCTTTTTTTGCTTCTTCTTGTCTCCTGTTCAGTTGAAAATAGAAAACCATATGTAGTTTCAATTAGCATCGAGGATGAGAAGCGGTTTTCAAATCCGAAAGAGATTGAAGAAATAACGATTGTATTTTCAGATAAGATGAACAGGTATGTTACAGAAAGGAATATAGTACTTGTGGGTTACTATGATGGTTTTATTTGTAGCTGGAGCGATAGTGGCAAAACATGTACTATGAAGTTGAAGGAGCATCTTGAGAAGGGTAACGAATATACACTTGAGATAAAGAGTGATTGTGAGAATATTGACGGATATGATATCGGTGCAGATACAGTTATAACATTCTATACTTTTCTATTGGACGATGATTTTTTTGTGGTATCAACCAGTCCTTCTGATGGTGAGGTAATTGAGAAATGCGACAATTTATCTATTAGAATTACTTTTTCGTTACCTGTTGATTATGTTTCTGTGTATGATTCTGTTTCCGTAGAACCTGCTCTCAATTATCTTTACTCTTTTTCTGAAGACAGGGAAATCCTTTCACTTTATGTTGTGCAGCAGGTTGACTGTGGAGAAGTGTACACAATTACCCTGAGTGATGAGATAAATGCAATTGATGGGCATTCTCTGGGTGAGGAGTACAGCCTTTCCTTTTCCACTGTTGATTCACAGGAAAGTTTCATGATATTAAGTTCCTCCATGAAGAACCCTTATGATGAAACTACCGTGGTGCTTGATACAGCCTACCTTTCAAATACAAATGGTATAGAGAAAAATTGGGATCTGGTAATCGAGTGCAGCTCAGAGTTCTTTTTATCCGAAGCCTCAAAAATGGTATCGATAGAACCAGCAATAGATTATCATCTTGAGAAAAATGGTAATGAGCTTATCGTTTATTTTCTTGAAGAAATGACTCCCGAGGAGGAGTACTGGATAGATATATCTGGAGAGTTTGAAAATACTTATGGTCAGGCACTGGAAGTTGACTACAGGTTTGGATGGGTGGCAAATGGGCAGGATTCTGTAAGGCCTAGAGTAGAGAGTTGTATAATGGTGAATCCGCATGGAGGAGATGATGTCGTTATTTTCTCAAATGGGGAAGTTATTCATAACCGGGCAATGCCGCTGAGTTACAAACTAGATTATGTTGAGGTTGAGTTTGGGGTAGAATTTTCCAAAAATATTGATCTTTACCGGGTACTTGATTCTGTATCTCTTGATTTTCAGTTTGGTAATGCGAATGCGACAACGGGTGAATTGGTTGGTTATTCGCTCGATTCCTCAGGCAAGTGGGTTAGCCTTGTGTTTTCTCTTCCTGATATTAGCTCCGGAGGTGATGGCTATTATAAGTTTATTATAAGAGGTGGCGAAGATGGTGTGGTCGATTTAAATAGCAATTCTCTAAAGGAAGATATTGAGATTTATGTTATATATGATATAGATTGACCATGAGTATGGATTGGTCGTTGTATCTTTTATATTATTCCTCGGGTTTCAGGATCAGAGCAAGAAAAGTAAAATGCTGATGTAAAGTGGTTTAAACCCGATGATAAAGGCTTTGCTATTATTTACGTTTTTATTTTTCTGAGTCTGTCGGATTAGTGTTTTTGTAAAAACTCTTTGATCCCCGCTATGATCCTGGTGATGAATATTTTATTTGCGGAATAATCCATGTGGCCTATGCGAAATAATCTTGGATTTGTATCTCCCACGCCCCCGGCTATAAGAATCCCATACTTTTCTTTTAAAAATGCGATTAGATCAGAAGCCAGGTAGCCATTTGGGAGCATGGCGGCTGTGACAGTTGATAATCTGAGTTTTTTATTTTTGATAAAAAGCTCTATTCCAAGTTCTTCAAGTTCCTTATGCAAATATTCGGCTATAGTTATGTGTCTTTTCCATCTATTTTCAAGACCTTCATTTAATATTATTTTGAGTGCCTTTCTGAATGCATAAAAAATATTAACGGGCAGTGTTACCGGATATGGATGCCATTCCGCCCACATCTTCTCATACCTTGCCCAGGTGCGGAGGTTTAAATACCATCCACTGATACTATCTTCTTCGGGAATTGATAGCCATCCTTTTTTGCTTACCGAAACAGTGGCAAGACCGGGTACACAGCCAAGGGCTTTCTGGCTTGCAGAAACGCAGAAGTCAATTCCAAGCTCATCAACTGAAAGCTCTACTCCACCCAATGTTGATACAGCATCAACTACAAAGATCACTTCTCTTTTACTGCATATGGA
>CAZFGQ010000115.1:0-6360 GCA_964518675.1 uncultured Spirochaetota bacterium | reverse complement strand
GGAACACCAGACCGGTAATCAACCTTTATTCTAATGTCTCAATGTAATTTTTTTAATATATTAAATAGAAATGATCCTATCCATTTTTCAATATTATCCTGAAAAAATATCTATATAAAAAAGGAACAAAATACAAACGCCTACTTCAGAAATAAAAGATCTCAACAGTAAAGCGAAAATCGAACTTTATTCTTCTGCATTTACACTTTCAGATATGGAAATATTTGTATTTCCACAACTTATGTATTCTCTGGTTCTAGCTAACATCATGTCACCAATCATATGGGAATGGAGAAATGATAGCTGGTTTAAAAATATAGAAAAACGTTCCCACACCCAGAGGATCAACAGATTAAAACAATATATTATGGGTAATTTTGTGTTCAATCTTGACCTTGAAACTTGGGGTTTAACCACCAAAGAAAAAGAACTCGACAGGTTCAAGGACATACTCAGCCCCGATGCAATCAGCGAGTCAAATGCACTATTCGGATACGAAGGGGATAAATACTATTTCAGCATTGACATAAGAAAACACTTTGGACTTGACAAATACGATTCAAATGTCATCCCATACTGGAAAACTGAAACCGTTGAAGCAATGACAGCATTCCGGCACAGGGATGGATACAGCACCGGAGCGGGTGAATGCGTCTCACTTTCTGCCCTCTACGCCGCTGCATTGTTCGTTATCTGCAGGATTCCCTTAGAAAACATATTTATGATAGCCACTCCGCTTCATTCCCAAAACTTTATAGATATCGGTGAGGGAATTCTTACTAACAACCGGAGGATCGTCACAAAGAATATGTGGTTTAACGGTACATCCCTATCAACAAAAGCCAGAAGAGCCCTTGAAAACGAGGATATAACAATTGTTTCTCATATTACCGGATACATCCATAAGGTTTATCCCGAAGCTACAATTGATAAAAATGCATATGAAAGATTTAAAGAAACTCTCTCAAACTATCTGAAAGCCGATCTCACTCCCTGGATTATCAGCAATTTTCTCAGAAGGCACAACGAGTTTCAGAAATGCTTCCAGTACAGAGTCTTTATGAATGGTCGGTACATGTTTATCCCAGTTGAAACAATATACCGGTACGAGCACAACAGCCCAAACAACTTTTCCACAGATAGCAGAGGGGCACTGCTGAAAGAGATAGACAGTGAAGAATTTAATCTCAGCCCAATTCCCGAACGAATACTGCTCAACGATTTTGAGGATTTCATAAAAGAAACCCCATTAAAAGATTTCTCCCCTGTTTCCTATAATGAATGGAGGGAAAAAGCAAAAAGAAGACTAATGATTCCTGAATGCTTTGATGCAGATGAGCTCTTTGAAAAGTTTAGAAACTTTATAGTGGTTGAACCCAAATTACCACCGGATGATAAAATATTTGTCAAAACAGAAACACTTAAAATTGATATAGAACGGGATAGAGAAGAAATCCTTAATTACATAAGAGCAATGGCAAATAATAATACTGATGCAGAACTTGCATTATATGCATACAGGGATATGGATTACATTGATTGGGAACCGTTTATAAAAGCAGCTATTGAAAGAAACCCTGTCAGTATCGATGGTCTAAAAGACAGAAGTATTAATGAAGTCATAGATTATATAGAGAAACTTGAAAATAAATCAATTTATCCCGAAAACCGTCTAGCTCAGCCAGATGAGGTACATAATTTCAAAAGAGGAGATGGAATAGAAAAGGCAATTTTGCTATCAAACATAATAAAGAACCGGGAGCCAGATGCAGAGATCTCAATAGACATAAAAGATAAAATAGTTAACCTAAAATCCAAAACCCTGGATTTAAACTTCAACACCGAGAAAAAGATTAATAAAAGACTCACAATTTAAACCGATCAACTGGATGAAAATTAACTTTGTCCCATCTTTCACAGGCTATATTTTGCAGCTATGGGCATCCTCCTTCCAGTTCCAAAAGCCTTTGTGGTTACTTTTAGCCCAACGGCTGCCTGTTTCCTTTTGTATTCGTTTCTAGCAACAGCATTAATAACCCACTTTACAATTTCCTCATCAAATCCCATCATAATTATCTCCTCAGAACTCCTGGAATGCTCTATATGCAACTCCAGAATCCTATCAAGTATCTCATATGGTGGAAGTGTATCCTGATCAGTCTGGCCCGGTCGAAGCTCTGCTGAAGGAGGTTTAACAAATACATTTTCAGGTATTATTTCCCTATCTCTGTTAATGTAGTGTCCAAGTTCATAAACCATAGTTTTCGGAACATCAGATATAACCGCAAGGCCACCGCTCATATCTCCATAAAGCGTACAGTATCCAACAGCAAGCTCACTTTTATTCCCCGTGGAGAGCAATAGGTAACCAAACTTGTTTGAAAGAGCCATTAAAATATTACCCCTTATCCTGGCCTGGATATTTTCCTCCGTAATATCAACTGGTTTCCCCTCGAAATGACCGGCTAGTGTGTCCAGATAAGCATCGAATACATCCCGGATACCTACTGTAAGAAGCCTTATACCGAGATTTTCAGCAAGTTTTTGTGCATCTGTTTTGCTTGACTCACTTGAATACTGTGATGGCATTGAAACTCCAAGAACATTTTTTGCACCCAGAGCCTCAACCGCTATACATGCCGTAACTGATGAATCAATTCCTCCAGATAATCCAACAACAGCTTTCCCGAAACCCGTTTTTTTCATGTAATCCCTTACTCCAAGGACCAGGGCCTTAAAAACCGACTCTATCTTCGGGATTGGCTCATAGCAATAGTCATTCACAACCCTCTCAGTATCAAATGTATATATCTTTTCTTCAAAACCAGGGAGAGCAAAAACCGGGTTTCCAGCAGGGTTTATATAGAAACTCCTGCCATCAAAAATTAACTCGTCATTCCCTCCCACCTGATTAACAAATAAAAATCCTTTCTTATGCCTTTTTACCTGATTGACAAAGATGTTGTATCTAAGCATCTCTTTATCTGCAGTGTATGGTGAGGCAGAGATATTAATGAGTAAATCTGCCCCCCTATTGACCAACATAGCCACAGGGTCTTCCCCATACAACCTTCTTGCAGGCCAGTATTCTGGATCATTCCAGGCATCTTCACAAACAGTCAGTCCTATCTTTATCCCTCCGTACTCTACCGGCCTCAGGGTATCCCCTGTATCGAAGTACCTGGATTCATCAAACACATCGTAGGTTGGCAGAAGCATCTTATGATGGACATGTAAAACCTTCCCATTCGAAACAAAAAATGCCGAATTAAAGAGTCCCTTACCAGCGGGGTTTTTATTTATTGAAGGAGCACCAAAAATTATTGCAGTATTTTTATAACCTGTGGAAAAATTCAGTATTTCATCTATTCCATTTTCAACCTGTTTGATAAATCCCCTGTAGTCAAGAAGATCCCTCGGGGGATAACCAGTTAAATAAAGTTCAGAAAACACAACGAGTTCTGATCCATCTCCAGCACACCTGTCAACGGTTTCCTTTAACTTTACCAGATTACCTTCAACATCACCGACAATTGGATCAAGCTGAGCAATGGAGATTTTCATTTTTGCTTCCTCCCGTTTCCGCAGGTTTTATGGTTTTATATAGAAAATTTCTGCTTATCTATGTATAATAGTTTTATCAGAAAGGAATGTTAATCTGAAATTTAAATAAATGAGGCGTACTTCGAGTTTTCACCATTAGAAGCAAATTATTGACACAAAATAAAGAAACAACAGATATTGATATGAATTGTTCTAAGTTCACCGGCACTGCAACATTTTTGGTCCTATTTTGTATTAGGATTTCTATCTTTCAGATAACTTGACATTCGCTCTAAAAATTATTCTCAGTGGAGTTTATACTTGAGATTGAAGGAATTAAGTACAGGCAACGGTGACGAGGGGTTCTCGAGTTTAAAAGATGGAGAAAAAATAAGAAAAGACTCGGATGTTTTTGAAGCTCTTGGAACCCTTGATAAATTAAGCTCATACATTGGATTGGTTAAAGCCACACTAAAAGATCAAGAAATAATAAAACAACTCACATATATCCAGGGTATACTGTATAAAATTGGATCCTCAATAGCCGATCCAATTGGCTTTATCAAATCAGGATTAAAAGATCTGATACCCGCAAAACTGAAAAAAATAGAAAAGTTCGAATCAAAGATTCTGGAAAAAATTAGAATTGCCAACGTAATTGTCATCCCAGGAAAAAATCAGATAAGTGCACATGTTGATATCGCTCGAACCATATGTCGGGAGTTTGAGAGAAAACTTGTAAAGTTCATATACGAGAATAAACGTGAGTCTCTTAAGGTATTTATTCCACTGGTAAATCGCCTCGGAGATTATCTATACGCGCTTGCGAGATATACTGAGAATAAAAGAGCAAAATGATCAGGTTTCAATATATAACCCTTTTCATTCCCAGTTTTTTCGCATGGTTTACCACTTCCATGACCTCTTCGAGTCGCGTACGCCTTGCAATTGCAGGTTCTCTATAGGCTTCATATACAGGCCTGTATTGGTCCATAATATTAAGATAAAGATTTTTTGAAATACCAGATAAAAACTCAACCACCTCAAATGACCCGGCCATATTCTCTGGAAGAACGAGATGGCGAACCATGAGTCCGTATTTCGCAATTCCCCTGCTGTCTATAAACAAATCTCCAACCTGAGCGTACATCTCAGAGACCGCTTCTTTTGCAACTTCCGGATAATTCTTAACGCCGCTGAGGCGCATGGCTACATCTCCATCGGCATATTTAAAATCTGGCATATATATATCAAACACTCCTTCCAATAGCCTCAATGTCTCCCTCGAATCGTAGCCTCCCGAATTATACACCAGTGGTATATTCAATCCCCGAGGAATTGCAATCTCAAGCGATTTAATAATTGGATATATCATATGGGTTGGTGTTACAAAATTAATATTATGGCACCCTCTCCTCTGGAGATATATCATCATATCTGCGAGTTCCTCAAATGTAACCTCTTTACCGTACCCCAGATGTGATATATCGTAATTCTGGCAGAAAATACAGGCCATGTTGCAATTGGTGAAAAAAATTGTACCGGATCCTCCAAATCCTACAAGAGGGGGCTCTTCCCCAAAATGAGGACCATAAGAAGAGACTACAGGTAATATACCACTTCTACATATTCCCTTTTCACCCTTATGTCTATTTGTACCACATTTATGGGGACATAAACGACAGGAACTCAATTTATCTTCAAGCAAATTCGCTATTTCCTTCAGCCTACCACTCTGGTAAAGTCCTATGTATCGTGGTGTATAATCCATGGATTGTATCTCACAATTCAAAAACTAAATTAAACATCATACAAAAATAAATTTATTAAAAAAACTACAGGTTACGGACATATTGATCTGTACTTTATGCCTTCTCTGGGCTTTGCCATATATGGAGCCACAGTATCACGCCAGACTCTGTAATGCTCAGTTTCTTTATGGGCTTTTGCATCCTCTTCTGACTCATATGCTTCGTACATCAAAAACTCAGTAGGATCTTCAATTTTTTGCAGAATGTCAAACCTGAGGTTACCGGGCTCTTTAATTGACTCCTCGTGATTCTTTTTTGTTGCCTCTATAAAATCCTCTATGTGTTCTTTTTTAACCTTGACAAGGACTGTGGTTACAAACATATCTGTGCCTCCTTCGAGATTAAACCATATTTGATGATAATAATTTAAAAGATTGAATATCCTAAAATAGAACCAGTAATATTTTAAACCAGGATAGAAATCAAAATCAACCAATTAAATCGTTAAAATGTACTTATCAATTATCAAATTAATATTATATTATTTGTATTATATTTCTTATTAATTCATGGAGCCTAACAAGAAATGCAGAATAACATATGAACAGTAGCTATTTTAACTATATATAAAGGTGTAAATAACGTGGAAGACAAACCGCATATTGAGATCAGAGGAATTGAAGCAAAATTATACGATCTATTTCTATTTATTGGAACACTAGGCTTCTACAACAAACTCATTAAAACAGTCATTTCCGATCTAAAACTTTTGCCCGGAGAAAAAATTCTTGATATGGGCGCGGGAACGGGAAGTAATGCTCTGAGAATGCTAAAAAAGATTAATGGAAAAGGTGAAATTGTCGGTATAGAGATAGGAAAAGAGATGAAAAAACAATTCGAAAAAAAGGCAAGGAAAAATCGGGGGATGAAGCTCGTCGATATGAGAATTGAAGAGCCCCTACCATTTGAAAATGAGTTCACCAGAGTATTTATATCTTTTGTTATACACGGTTTCCCACAGGAAAAGCGTATAGATCGGAAGAGCGTCGTGTAGGGAAAGAGTGTA
>CAZFGQ010000114.1:0-6475 GCA_964518675.1 uncultured Spirochaetota bacterium | reverse complement strand
GCTTTACATCAAGACCCTAAACCTGGAACGCTGAAATATATTGTATTAGGTGGAGGATGAGTCAAAATATTATAAAAATGTACTTGATAGCCTTCAATTAATAACCATCTGATTCGTAATTTATAACTTTGGTGACAGATACAATGACGGCCAAAAAACTCCCATATCTTTAATATAAAGAAACTGCGGATTAACGTGAAAAAGGTTTACTATTTTATCATCCCAAAAAAGGGTTTCTATTCATACAATCTTTTAAAGGGTAAACACTGCCATTCTCTATACAATTTTCTAAAGGCTAAATACTACTATTCTTTAAATAGTCTTTTCGAATAAATTAATATGCTAAAAATTGAACCTCACCCTTATTTATTGTTGTCTCAATTATAGTTAAGGATAAATCCAACTCGCAAATCTATTGCAAAAGGATCAAGCTCAACCGCATAATTGCTGAGAACTGCCCTTGTCAGTCCCTCACCCTGTAATGGCCCATAGTTCTTCCAGTACCATCCTTCACCTCTTTGGTCATCACCAAAATAATAATAGTAGTCAGATTCATTGTTTGTTGTGTCAATAGGTGCTGCAACTAATCCAGCTTTTGCTATTAATCTGAAGTTTTTTCCGAGTCTTATCGCTCCTTCTGCCGATATATCGAGCATAACACCCATATTGGCTGATGGATTTCCATATCCTTCAAGTATCTTATCTCCCGTTGTGGGGGAAGTTGTATAAAAATCAAACCCTCCTGAAAACATCGTTCCACCAATACCTACTTCTCCACCAGCTGAAATTCCAAAAAGAGCTATTCCTATATCCATTCTGAGCCCAAACTTTGCCATTAAAAATACAAGACCTCCCTGATAGTCAAGATGCATCTCTCCAATGGTACCTTCATTAAAAGTCAGTTCATTGATATTTTGAAAATAAAACACACCGGTTTCCACTCCTGTATAGAAACCACCCCTCTTTGAGACATTTACCCCTTTGAAAATACGTATCTCAGCAGCAGTTGCTGGGAAATTTATTTCACTGCTTGGAACATCTGTGGTGTATTTTCCATCAAGATTGGCCCGAAATAATGCAACTCCAATCGTGGGAGATGCAAAGTTTCTCTTCCATTGCCCAAGCCAAGATTTTATCTCCTCAATCTCCTTATCAGTTTGTGCAAACAGGTAATCAAAAGGAATTACCATAAAAATAAGAATTAGAGATACCAGCAGAGTTCTTCTAATTTTCATAGTAATAAACCTCCTTCAGGACAAAAATTATTGGCTATTTTAGCATATTGTAAATTTTAATGAAAGAAATTTTTTATTTGTATAACTGTAATAATTATAAAAATTAAATAGATAAAAAAATCCGGGTTTTTAACTTCTTTAACAATAAAATCATACTCTAAGACATATTTTTGCTACCCATCTTATGGAGGATGGTGTAGATTTGAGATATATTCAAGAATTGTTGGGTCATAAGTGCTCTAAAACGAAAGAGATTTATATCCATGTAAGCCGGCGGGACGTTGGTCGGATTAATAGTCCCCTGGATTTAGCAAAAGGATTTAAAATCTAATGTTTCACCTAGAGGAATAAATAAAGGAACAGATTCGTAAAAAATATTAATTTTGGATAAATAATCGAGCTGTTTAGGTTATTTTATGATATATGAAATTGCCCACAATGGATAAATAATAAAAAGAGGGAGGGGTAACTAACTATGAAGGATAAAGCCATTATCGAAGAGAAAATGTTAAAACTTATTAGGATGACAGCAGAGTTTTGTGATGCATATCTTGATGAAGATTATAAGCGGTTGTGTGAGAAACTCATAAGAAAGATGTCGCGCAAACGGATTGTCCCATTCCTTTCCGGTCGGATAGAAATCTGGGCAGCCGCAATCGTCTACGCCATAGGTAGCATTAACTTCCTTTTTGACCGAAGTTTCAAACCATACGTAAGTGCTGACGATATCTGTAACTACTTCAGCACATCCAAAAGCACCATTTCACAAAAAGCCAAGGTAATACGCGAGATGTTCAAGTTGAGATATTATGATGAGGAGTTCTCCACAACTCACATGATTGAGAGCAATCCTTTTTCCAATCTGGTGATGTTAAACGGGTTAATTGTGGATATACGGTCTCTACCCCCTGAAATTCAGGAATTATACACCAAAAAGAGAAAGGAAAAGTAGGATTAAAAACCCAATGTTTATATGGTTTTTTATTTCCGTAATAATTTTTCAACTGGATAACTCTTCAAACAGTTTCTTAATACTAAAAACCAGAGAAACGGGAATAGATGTGAAAATGATTCCTGTAATTTGGATAGTTTATAATATTTTTGCACTATCTCTTCACCAATATTTGGGACTCTTTCGGATAAAGTTGGAAGAAGGCCTGTTATCTATATTTCATTTATATACTAGTCTGTAATTTATCCGTTGTTCGCTTTTGTAGGCAAATCTGAGTATATATGGGTTTTATTTGCTGGTTGCGGAGTATGCCATGGGTTATCAGAAGGGGTTTATAGGGCATATACAGCTGATATTATGGAGCCTGAAAACAGAGCAACCACGTATGGTATATTTAACACCGGAGTTTGATCTTGCACTGTTTTCCGCACCAATGATTATGGGATTCGTATGGGATGTTTACAGTAGCATGGCCTCTTTTATATTGTCTGCATTTTTTAGTATCGTGACATTTATGGTATTTTGCATCGGATACATGATGTGCAAATATTAGTTTTATGGAAATAATAATTTAGTTTAAAACTACGGGCTCTATAATTCTTTTTATTAATAGGAGTATTAGATGGATGACAGATTGGACAGTCTTGTTAGAGATTTTTTACCGGGTTTCATTAAACCCCATATTCTTTATCATGCCTCAAAAGGTCCAATATACGGTAAAGAGTTTCAGGAGGAAATTAAAAGACATGGATATGATATATCTTACGGTACATTGTATCCAATATTTCATAGGCTTAAAAATGAGGGGTATCTTGAGGACGAGAAAGTGAAAATGGACGGGAAACAAGAGTTTACCATAAAACAACCAAAACGGGTCTGGATACATTGAATCTCTCAAAGGAAAAGGTAAAAGAGCTTTTTATAAGACTATGGAGGATTAGGCATTAAAATGCCGATAATTATTTTTTATTCATATATCACGTAACTTTGGAACATTACCTAAAATTAGGTAATGTAAAGTCCTAACTTGAAAATAAAGCTATCTTATAGAATACAATTTTATCAAGGAGAAAATATATGGCATTTAAAGTATTATTCATATCCCATGTGCCAGATGCCGATCCAGTAAAGCACAGAGCGGTTCTTGAGACACCAAAATACAAACTATACGTAAATTTCGTAAAAAACCAGGCTGAAGCACTGGAAGTATGTAAAACCCTTGTAAAAAAAGAAGGAATCCATTCAATTATACTTTGTCCCGGATTTACCCATAAGGATATTGCTGAGATTTCAGAAGCTGCGGGAAAAGATGTGGGAGTATCAGTGGCAAGGGGTGATGGTCCAAGCAATAGAATAGCCCTTGAAGTTATGAAACTGGAAGGATGGTTTTAGGAGAATAGGGTTAAATACATAAAAACTGAAAATTTTGAACCTATCTGTACATTCAGGTGATAATGTATTAAACTACCTGTGTTTTAATAAATTAAATTAATCCATACACTTGAATGTTTTATATGAGCAAGAGGCTTAATAAATAGCAAATTATTAAGTAACTTACCATTCAATTTATTCTTCTAAATAATCCCCTCATTTGAATATTGTTAATAACAGGCAATAACATCATTAGACTTGTAACTATTATTAAAATCTAAAACTAAATCATAAATGGAGATTAGCCACATTTTAATGGTTATTCATGTTTCACATTGAAGAACGTTTGAGGTATCTAAAACGCCTCCGGTACAGAAAAAAAATAAAAAATACAATTGGATGCTTTAAAAGCTAAAAGTTTACTTTGGGAATTAAAGCTCTGTGCTGGACTAAAAAGTACACCTCAGAGATTAGACCAAAAAACATTTACAATAAAACTAACCAGTATGTATCCATAAACTACAAAACTGGCGAGAAACTAATTGTATATGGTATCTCATGGGCTATTCAAGAGACACTCGGCTTGAGTGGTGTTAATCCAATTAAGTCTTATAGCCTTCGGTCAACAGCTGTAAGCACTTTAATTTTAAATGGGATGAATATTGCTCATATTTGTAAACTCCTCAGGCATTCCAATATTAGAATAACCCAGATTTACTTTCAAATAAAAGTACACCAGCTTAAGAAAGAGTGATTTTAAAAAGTACCTTTCAACAAATAATTTTTCAGAACGAACTGTTGAATCATACATCCAACATGTAAAACAATTTCTTCAAATCATTGAGAAATACTACAGGAGAATTGATTCAGTATAGAACATCATAAAATATATAATCTGGATTACCGGAACCATTTTTCAAACCTTAAAACCTCTCGAGGAGTTGTTTTATCAAATACCACTCAAAGACTTAAACTTCAGGCTTTGAAAAAGTTTTTTTATACCCCTGAAAAAGGATTAAATCCTGGGGCCCCAACTACGGTTCTAACCCTTTTAAAAGAAAATCTCGAGCTTCCGTGAAATATCCTTTTAGAAAAAGAAGTATTCGTATTATCAAATAGTACAAAGTTGTAATAACCAGTTAGCATAAGAAATAGAGCTATTCTTAAGGCACTTTATATAACCGGTATCAGAACCTCTGAGCTCTTCAGTTAGAAGGTCTTGAATATTAATTTAAAAGAGCAAATCGTAATAATAGTAATAGAGTTAAATTAAAAAATGGTAAAGCGATTTAAGAAGAAGTGGAGAGTACATAGCCTATTGTAGCTCTTAGCTATTGGATGCAATCTACTCAGTATATTTTCATGATTTGGTAGTGAGCTATGCGGGCGTTTAGAGGATTTGTTGAAATAATAAGGGAAGGGTATGAGAAACCAGAGGTAAAAGTATTGGTATCCGAGAAGGAGGTAGAGTCTCTGGGCAAATCAATGCTTGAGTTGTTTAGTGGTACCAATATTTGCGATAGTAGCAGGAAATAAAACCCGAAAAAGAAGAAAAGAATCTTTTTGTGGATGAGAGGCTTACCCGCGCAGTGGCAGGTTTCTCCTCTTTTTATTATGGAGAAGATTTTAAGGGATAAAGGTAGGCTATCATCCGTGATGTCCTTTGGCCTCTTCAGACCAGGGACCACAGATAGACCCGAGTCTTTTTTATATATAAAAGATTGCATTGTTTTATATTGTATAGCAACTGATACCAATAAAATCAGAATAAGTGACTTTTATCGATTTTCTCTATCTTTAAAACCTACATTACGGCGAAAATAAATACATTCTAACACCCTTTGGCGGGAATATATCTACCAATTTAAACAAATTGTTTATAAATTAAATACATCCATAACCGAGGAAAGGAAAGTTTATGAAAAGAAAGTTTAACAGAGTATACCAATTTAAAATTAACCTAAAAGATATCAAACCCCCAATTTGGCGAAGGATACAAGTGCCGGAGGACTATTCATTCTGGGATTTACATGTTGCCATTCAGGACTCAATGGGTTGGTTAGATTGCCATCTACATGAGTTCGAAATCATTGATCCTTCCACTGGTATGAAAGTGGAGATAGGAATTCCCATTGAAGATGATTTTGATATGGAGCGAGAAGTAATGCCGGGATGGGATGTAAAAATAGCTGATTATTTTACTATGGAAAACAGGACAGCCTATTATGAATATGACTTCGGTGATGGCTGGGAACATGTGATAAAACTTGAAAAAATACTTCCTCGAGATAAAAACATTGAATATCCAATATGTATTGGAGGGAGAAGGGCATGTCCACCAGAGGATGTAGGTGGGGTTGGAGGCTATGAAAATTTTATTGAGATTATAAATGACCCAACTCATGCGGAATATGAGGAAATGCTTCAATGGGTAGGTGGTGCATATGATCCTGAACATTTTAACCCAGAAGAAGTGATTTTTGATGATCCTCAGGAACGATGGAAAATTGCATTCGAGAATCAGGGAATATAGTAAAAGTTTTATAGAAAATGGGAAATTGCCCTTTTTATCTTGTCCACTATATTAATCCATAGATAGAAAGTTCAAAAACCGATAAGTAAATGTACAATAAGATTTTTAAAAAACAGTTATAAATTTATCCTCAATATTTATTAAGAAAGCCTTTTTAACTTCCCTTGACACTCAATCAGTATTAAATGGAGATGTTTGTTTTTGGGGGTTGGAAAAAGAAATTTCAATATCATAAGAAGAAGCCTTTCTTTTCCAATAAAAGAAAGGCAAGCTAATTTAACTCCTCTCAATTTATGATTATTTGTTTGCTACAATAACATCACCATTACTGAAAGATAAATATGTAGCTAATTTTTCTAATTCTGATATATTACCAGATATACA
>CAZFGQ010000113.1:0-6480 GCA_964518675.1 uncultured Spirochaetota bacterium | reverse complement strand
AGGTATATCGCATTGGAGATTGCTATAAAGGTTTCGGATGTTATAATGCAATTCATGATGCATTCCAACTGGCTTTAAGGTTATAACAATAAAACTAAAAAATTTTAGAAGGAGGTTCTAAAATGAAAAGCAAGAAGTTAATTTTGCTAACAATTGTAACTTTGCTTGTCTTCACAGCATTTTTCATCCAGGCTTTCGCTGAAAAAGAAGCCGTTGAAAAAGAAGAACCCAAGCTTATTGAAAAGATGACCCCGAAGCTGGTCGATACGAGTGAGTACAAGAAGAATCCACCGTTCACAATTGGGTTCGATGTCTACTGGCTTGGAAACTCATGGTCGGTGCAGTTTGCTGAAGAGTTCAAATACGAGGCATCCCAGCACAAAGACCTGATTGGCGACCTGATTATTACAGACTCCGAAGGAAAAGTTGCAAAACAGGTTAATAATATCGAAGATCTCATAGCTCGAAATGTGGACATAATCGTGGTTACTCCCCTTTCAGAATCGGCCCTCATACCGGTCTTCAGAAAGGCAAAGGAGAAAGGTATACCTATAATCTCAAACGCAATCTTTATCAAAACACCTGAGGGAAGAAGCCTCATAGTCTCACAGGTAAATGCCGGTGATTTCGAGTTTGGTCGTGTAATCGCTGACTGGCTTGCAAAAAAACTAAATGGGCAGGGCAACATAATCGCACTCTCCGGAATGGCTGGTGTTGAAACCGCCGAACTCAGGTGGGAAGGTGCAATGTCCGTTTTCAAAAAATATCCAGGCATCAAGATTCTCGCACATGAGTATGCAGACTGGTCTTATCCAAAAGGCAAATCTGTTATGGCCAGCCTCCTGCCAGCATACCCGGATATAGATGGAGTCTGGTCTGGTGGTGCTGCAATGACACGTGGGGCAATCGAGGCCTTTCAGGAAGCAAACAGGCCACTCGTTCCAATGACAGGAGAGGACAACAATGGTTTCCTGAAGGTGTGGCTAAAACTAAAACAGCAGGGAAGCTCCTTTGACAGCATAGCAGCCAGTAAACCAACATACATTGGCAGCGAGGCATGCAGACTGGCCTTGAAGGTACTTCAGGGAGAACCTGTATACGACATCAATATAGTGGCTGTCCCGATAATCACCAGTAAAGATCTGGAGAAATATGTAAGACCTGATCTTCCTGATAGTCTCTGGTTAAGGACCAGACTGCCAGAATGGAAGATTAAAGAGATCTTTAAGGAATAGTGATAGCCTTTAACACAAATTTTGCACTCCATAAGCTGTGCAGAAGGTTTGGTTTTACAAACCAGAGAATAAAATCTTTTTGCATAACCGTGATAGCATCCAGGATCAATTTTAAAGCTTTACAGCTTCAACATATAAAAAATAATAGGAGGGTTCCAACCCCTCCTATTATCAAAAAATAAATTATTAAAAGCTAAAGAGATATAACTATACATGAAGCATAAATAGTTAAGGTATAAAATTAACAAAATTATTACTGGAAAATTATATGAGTGGAAACTCTTTAATCCTTAAAATGGAAAACATCACTAAAAGTTTTCCGGGAGTAAAAGCACTCAAAGGTGTATATTTCGAATTGCGTAAAGGTGAAGTTCATGCCCTGGTAGGAGAAAACGGCGCCGGCAAAACCACACTGATGAATGTTCTCAATGGACTTGTCCAAAAAGACTCGGGAAAGATTATTATCGATGGAAGAGAAGTAAACATAATTACTCCATCACAGGCAAGAGAAGCAGGTATTTCCTTCATCCACCAGGAGCTTGAACTCATTCCAGAACTTACCGTTAAGGAAAACATGCTTCTGGGTCAGGAGACTCGAAAAGGGCTTTTCAGATTAATCGACTGGAAAGCAATGGAGAGTAAAACAAGAGATTTCCTTAAAAAACTTGATATACATCTAGATCCAAATGAGAAAATACTCAACCTATCAATTGCTCAACAACAGCTTGTTGAAATTGCAAAGGCACTCTACCAGAATGCCAGAATAATAGTAATGGATGAACCCACCTCATCCCTCACTGATGAGGATGTTAAAAAACTGTTCAAAATAATAAGGGATTTAAAAAACCAGGGTTGCGCAATCATCTATGTTTCCCATGTAATGGATGAAATATTTGAAATCAGTGATAGGATAACAGTTCTCAGAGATGGAATGTATATAGGAACTGAGGTAACAAAGGATACTACAAGAGATAAGATATTCAGCATGATAGTGGGTAAAGACATTAAAAGAAGGTATATAAGGGAAGAGGTAAAAAAAGGAAATGTTATATTGAAGGTTGTTGGGCTCACCTATAATGGCATCTTTCAGGATATTAATTTTGAGCTGAGAGCGGGCGAACTTATAGGAATTGCCGGATTGATGGGAGCTGGCAGAACAGAATTACTCGAAGCACTTTTCGGTATAATTAAAGAAGTAACAGGAGAAATCTACGTTAATGGCAAAAAGGTTCACATTAAATCACCTGAAAGTGCTATAAAGAATGGTCTGTATTACATATCCGAAAACAGAAGAGATAAGGGACTATTTCCAACGTTAAGTGTCGCTGACAACATAGTTGTATCATCCATGGATCAACACAGAGGCCTTTTTGGTATCAAAAAATCAAGCATAATCGAATCATCCGAAAAGCTCATAAACCAGTTGAATATAAAAACTCCTTCACTTAAACAGGTTCTGGCAAACCTCAGCGGTGGAAATCAACAAAAGGTTATACTTGCAAGGGGAATAAAAACAGAGCCAAAAATCATCATGCTAAATGAACCAACAAGGGGCATAGATGTTGGTACAAAAGTTGAGATCTATAAACTGCTCAACAGGCTAAAGGCAAGAGGATTGGGAATACTGATGATTTCTTCTGAACTTCCAGAAGTAATGGAAATTTCAGACAAAATACTGGTTATGAGTGCCGGAAAGATTTCAGGGATTTTCGATAACATATCGGTAACAAAAGAGCAGATTTTATCTGCAATGTTCAAATATGTGGAAAAGAAAGCAGCAAACGGTGAAAGAAATGGGATTATCAAGAGATAATGTAAGAATACTGGGGCTCTACATTGTACTTCTATTTATAGGTGTATTTGCCTCTATATTTTCAATATACTTCAGAAGCCTCGAAAACATATTTAACGTTATTGCTCAGATAGTTCCGCTCGGATTTGTGGCCCTGGGCCAGACAATAGTTCTCATTACTGCCGGTGTAGATCTTTCAGTTGGTGGAATTGTCAGCATTTCAACTGCCATCTGTGCAAAACTTATCTATACAAAATATACCTCTGTAGCCATAGCATTTTTACTCTCGTTATTGTTCGGAACCTTATTTGGATACATTAATGGCGTTATGAGAACCAAACTCAGAATCGACTCATTCATTGCAACTTTATGCACAATGTTGATTACCCAGGGAGTTGCACTGGCAATTCTTCCCAGGCCAGGGGGATACATAAGTGCAGAACTTATCTCTTTTATAAGCCTCGAAAAAGGTATATTGAGACTTCCAATAGTTTATTTTGCTTTTACTTTTTTGGTGATTTATGTCTTTCTCAAATATCACCCCCTTGGAAGGTACTTCTATGCGGTAGGAGGAAACAGTAAAGCAGCAAATGCTTCGGGTTTAAATGTAGATGCAATCATAATAAAAGCTCATATTATGTGCAGTATACTGGCAGCTATCGGAGGCCTATTCCTCGTTGCAAGGATAAAAAGCGGAGACCCAAATGTTGGTTCGCCTTTCGTACTTGACTCGATAGTGGCTGTTTTAATAGGGGGAACAACCTTTATCGGCGGAAAAGGAAGCATTGTTGGAACGCTGGCAGGAGTCTTCATACTGGGTATAATAAGCAATGTCTTGAACATGTATGGGATCAACCCTTTTTACCAGTATATAATTAAAGGAATAATCTTCGTAATTGCCGTTTCAACATATAGATACAAAGGAAAATGACAGTGGAAATACAGGCAAACCTTAATTCCTCATTCTATAAAAAACTATTATCAGGAGTCCTGGGTACTCCCCTTGTATTGATGCTGATCGTAATACTTATTATCACCGGGATATTTTCCCCAAGATCTCTTCACCCAAAAAATATAGTTGCAGTTATAAAAATGGCCCCCGTAATGGGTACAATTGCAATTGGACAGACAATAGTAATTCTAAGCGGTAATATAGATTTCTCCACAGGATTTGTTACAACCTTCATTCTTACCCTTTCCTCAGGATTAATGAACAGCCGAAACGAAGCTGCCCTTTGGGCATCGCTTGTATGCCTACTTGTAGGCGCCTTAATCGGGCTCTTTAATGGTTTTTTAATCACATTTACAGGTGCTGATTCACTTGTTTGTACACTTGCAACGGGCTCTATAGTCCAGGGGATCTATTTAATATACACAAAAGGGGCACCTAAAGGTGGTATTCCATCTGTAATAAGATATATTGGTGGTTCGGGTAAAATTGCAGGAGTAATGCCTGTCCCAATACTATTCTGGCTGGTTCTATCATTGATTTTCCTCTATATACTCAATAAAACTCGTTTTGGCAGATCGATTTATTACATTGGAAGCAATCCGATAGCAGCTCATTATTCGGGGATAAAAATTAATAAGATAATCATTCTGGCTTTTGTTATCTGCGGTCTAACCTCATCAATTGCAGGACTGCTACTTGGAGGCTTTCTGGGAGTGGGGACTCTACAGTTAAATGTACTCGATTTTAGTTTCATACCAATTATCTCTGTAATTGTGGGCGGAACAAGCTTTGTTGGTGGGATCGGTGGTGTCGGTTATACAATTCTTGGTACCTTTACAATGCAGTATCTCTTAAATCTGCTTACCATTCTTCATATACAGTACTGGGGCAAAACAATCCTCCAGGGAGTTATTATAGGTATAATAGTTGGCTTTAATATGTACAGAATGAAAAAGTAATGAACAAATAAAACAGATTCTGAGTGCGGAATTGTACATTAATTAATAAGGATCATGCACAATTACTTACTTCAGATTAAAGAAGGATATTTTAATTAACTAAGAAAATATTAATATTTTCAAAGGGATATTAAAAATGGGATGGAGAATAAAGCCAATAAAGATTGGTGAGATATATGGGGATTATTCCTTCAATGTAAGTGGAATGCATATGGGAAAAACAGGGTGGGTTCCTTCTTTCGCATGGTATATAACAGATGGACAAAAGCATATTCTGGTTGATACGGGTTTTGGCGATCCTGAGTTTGTGGCCAAACATCAGAGGCTTTTCAAGGTTAGAGTAAAAAAGTCTGTGGAAGAGCTTTTTGCCGAATTAGATATCAATCCTGATTCAATTAATACCGTAATATTCACACATCTTCACTGGGATCATTGTGGGACGGCAAAAATTTTTAAAAATGCCGAGTTTTATATCCAGCGGGATGAAATGTGTTTTGCCCTGGCTCCACCAGATTTTACTGCAGTTGCTTTTCATTCGCCCTCTATCGGTATTGAACCAGAATGGCTGAGGGTTCAGTTTCAGCTACTGGATGGTGACATTGAAATTGAAAAAGGTATTTCTCTGATTAAAACTCCCGGGCATACACCTGGGCACCAATCTGTAATTGTAGATATGGGCAGGATAAAATATGGCATTGCTGGAGACCTATTTCCATTATATGCAAACTTAAAAGGTCTCCACGGTATTAAGTTCCTACCACCCTATTGCATGAACTATATAGAGTGGTACCATTCTGCAAGAAAGTTCAATTCAATGTGTGATGAGATTTTACCGTCTCACGACACATCCATAGATGAATCATGGATTGTTGATACTGAATAATCAATGATTGAGAATTATCGTTTTTAATAAACTAAAAATATCGGGACATAGCCAAATTGACTGATTTTCAACTCTCAATACCCGGACCAATTGAATATTCTCCTGAGGTAATCAGAGAATTAATAAAACCCATTCTTCCTCATTATGGCCCAGAATGGTTGGAAATATATCGGGACACTCTGAACATGCTTAAAAAAGTCTACAGAACAGAAGGCAGCGTATACGTATTACCGTGTTCCGGTTCGGGTGGTCTTGATGCTGTTTTTACATCGGTAAGCTGTAAAAAACCACTTATCCTGATAAATGGACATTTCGGCAAAAGATTATACGAAATAGCTTCAAGATATATAAAAAATATAATTACAATAGAAAAAAAACCTGGGGTACCATTTTGTCCTGATGAAGTCAAAGAGAAGGTTTTAAAAAGTCATTGTGATATGCTTGCAGTTGTACATGGAGAGACCTCAACAGGGATGCTGAATCCACTGGAAGATCTATCTGTAATCTGCAGGGAATACAACATTCTCTTCATGGTTGATGCAGTCTCCACACTCGGAGGAGTTGATCTGGATGTTAATAAACTGGGAATAGATTTCTGCGTTTCGGCAAGCCAGAAAGCCCTTGGCTGTGTACCCGGTCTTGCCACTGTTTCGGTAAGC
>CAZFGQ010000112.1:0-6876 GCA_964518675.1 uncultured Spirochaetota bacterium | reverse complement strand
TCATATCGAGCCCAATTGACATATTTTTTCTTCTTGGACATTGTTGTGGTTGGTTTTTGTAGGTTTATATATCTTTCTATTAAATGGTTCCAAAGCCACGCAATGAAAAGCTTTATAAACAGATCAGAATTTAACAATTGTTAAGTATGAAGTATGGTGATAAAAAATGAAAACCCCATGTGAGATGATCGTATGGTATCTCCTCCCCGCAATAAGAGGAGAGTTCGCCAGGGTACTGGTAAAGGAGTTTAATCTGACTCAGAGAGAAGCAGCAAAAAAATTAGGTGTAACTGAATCAGCTGTCTCACAGTATCTGAACTCCAAAAGAGGAAAAGAGATAAAATTTGATCATGAAATTATTGAAATGATAGAAAAATCGGCAAAAGAGATTCTGGAATCTAAGGAAGAATCTATAATAATAAAAAAGACATGTTTTATTTGTACTATGATAAAAGATCATGGAATTTTATATGATTTGATTAAAGAGGCAGAAAAATGAAAGAGTATTTTCAGAGAATAAAAGAATTGAAAGAAGAAAAGAACGCTATAATTCTGGCGCATAACTACCAGCTTCCTGAGGTACAGGATATTGCTGATTTTGTCGGTGATTCCTTAGGATTGTCTCAGAAAGCATCAGAAACAGATGCTGAGGTAATAGTCTTTTGTGAAGTTGATTTCATGGCTGCGATAGTTGATACTGAAAGTCTTGGATGGGTAAAAGATGATAATCCTCAGGCGCCAGTTGTTGATGCATCTGTCATTGATATTGGTGAGGATAAAGTCCTTATCATCGCAGAAGACCCGATATTCCCCATACCCGGACAGTCTCCAGAGATGTTTGGATGGTACACAGTACACATTGGTGCATCAGATGTTGCTGTAATGGGAGTAAGACCAAGATATATGACATACACTCTTCTGATGCCTCCAGAAAAATCAGAGGAAGATTTAAAGATAATTGTGGATTCTATTCATAGAACTGCCCTTGAACTGGATATTTCGATAGTTGGTGGACATACAGGGTACTATCCCGGTTTTGCCACTCCAACAATAGGAGGCATCTGTGTATTTGCAGTTGCGGATAAAGACAGTTATGTTACCCCTGCCAGTGCAGAGCCTGGCAATGATGTTATTCTCACGAAAGGTCCCGCGATTGAGACAGCTGGAATACTTTCAGTTCCGTATGAGAGAGAACTCCTTGAAAATTATCCTAAATCGATCGTTGAAAAAGCAAAGGCACTCTGTAAACAGATGAGTGTAGTAAAGGATGCTCTGATCTCGATGGACACCGGTAGAGTAACTGCAATGCACGATGCAACAGAAGGCGGTGTTATTGGAGGTCTTTTTGAGATAGCGAATGCAAGTAATCTTGGTATGAGGATAGATGAGTCTCTATTCATATATCCTGAAGAGGTCAGAATGGTATGTGAGGCTTTCAATATTGATCCTCTTGCATCAATTGCAGAAGGTTCGCTTATTATTACCGCAAAACATACCCACTCAGAAAAAATAATACGAAGATTAAAGAATGAAGGAATAAGAGCTTCTATAATAGGAAAGGTAACAGAGGATCCAGAAACGAGAATAATCAAACGTCTTGACGGAAGATATGAACCTCTCACAATACCTGAACAGGACCCATTCTGGCCTGTTTTCTTTAAAAAACTATCTTTATAGATCTTCAGGAGAGAGTAAGATGTCAGAAAATACTGAATGCGATGTATGTGATCTGAAGGAAGAATCCGGTATGAAAAAGGAGATAATAATTCTTACAGCAGGAACTACAGTTTATATTGCTGCTTTACTCCTGAGGCTACCTTTCTGGTGGAAAACATCTCTATTCCTGCTGAGTTATGGCATCATCGGAGGAGACATTATATGGATTGCAATGAAAAATTTATACAGGGGAAAGATCTTTGATGAGTTTTTCCTGCTGACTGTGGCTACTCTCGGAGCTTTTGGAATAAAACAGTTTCCAGAGGGTGTGGCTGTGATGCTGTTTTTCAAAGTCGGTGAACTGTTTCAGGATATGGCTTTAGATCGATCACGAAAATCAATTAAATCCTTACTTGAGATGAGACCTGATTATGCAAATCTAAAAACAGATGGAAAAATAAAGAAAGTGGCTCCTGAGAGGATAAACGTCGGTGATATAATCGTAGTTAAACCCGGTGAAAAGGTCCCTGTGGATGGAGTTGTCATGGAAGGTACCTCTATGGTGGATACCTCTGCTTTAACTGGAGAATCGGTACCGAGGAAGGTTGGACCAGAGGATCAGATTCTTTCTGGAATGATAAACAAAACGGGAGTCCTGAGTATTCGGGTTACAAAAAAATTCAGTGAGTCCACTGTAGCTAAGATACTGGATCTTGTAGAAAATGCCTCCAGCAAAAAGGCTCCCACTGAGAAGTTCATCACTAAATTCGCAAAATACTATACCCCCACAGTTGTTTCAGGTGCCTTCATTCTTGCCATAATGCCGGTAGTGCTCTATCGTATCCCTGCATTTACTCCGATCTTTGCGCATGAGGAAACATTCTCAGAATGGATATACAAAGCACTCATATTTCTGGTGATATCATGTCCCTGTGCTCTCGTAATCTCAATTCCATTAGGATTCTTCGGTGGAATTGGCGCATCTTCCAAAAGGGGGATCCTGGTGAAGGGTTCAAATTATCTGGAAGGACTGAACTATCTCCATACTGTGGTCTGGGACAAAACAGGGACTCTGACAAAGGGAGTATTCAAAGTGACAGAGATTGTTCCGAAAAATGGATTCTCTGAAGATGAAATTTTAAAATTTGCTGCAATGGCGGAGAGCCATTCCAATCATCCTATTGCTCAGTCTATACTCGAAGCTTTTGACGGGAAGATAGACGAAGATAAAGTAAAAGGCTATGAAGAGATCCCGGGATACGGTATAAAGGCAAGGGTGGATAATCACCATATTCTTGCTGGAAACGATAAGCTCCTTCACAGAGAAAAGATCGATCATGATACATGTGATGTTGAAGGCACCGTTGTCCACATAGTGGTGGATCAGGTATATGCCGGGTATATCATCATATCTGATGAGATCAAAGAGGATGCTGTGATAGCTATTCAGGAGCTCAGGGATATCGGTGTAAAAAGGCAGATCATGCTCACCGGGGATAGTGATGTGATAGCAAACTCAATCTCTCAGAAACTGGGATTGGAAGAGTATTTTGCAGAGTTACTTCCACACCAGAAAGTGAAAAAAGTTGAAGAACTGGTGAAGAAGAAGAGGAATCCAAAGGATCTGATAGCTTTTGTAGGCGACGGTATAAATGATGCTCCTGTACTGATGCGCTCTGATATAGGTGTAGCTATGGGAGCACTGGGATCAGATGCTGCGATAGAGGCAGCGGATATAGTGTTAATGACAGACGAACCATCAAGACTTCCCGAGGCTGTACGGATTGCGAAAAGAACGAGAAATATAGTGTGGCAGAATATTGGCTTTGCTCTTGGAGTCAAGGGGATCTTTCTCATCATTGGTGCAGCTGGAATGGCAACAATGTGGGAGGCGGTATTTGCAGATGTGGGTGTTGCTCTGATCGCCATATTGAATGCTACAAGAATCCTGAGATAGAATTAAAACAGATGAACATTCCCTGCCTTGAAATACAGGTACACCTCTGAGCCGATATTTAATTTTAAATCAAAAAATGATTCGCGTGTAATTACGACCACAAAGGGCACTCCGCATTCAATACTCAATTTAATTATTGCTCCCCTATCCTCAATATCTGTTATTTTTCCAGGGAAAACATTCCTCGCACTTGATCTCATTTTTTCCTTTGAAATAATTATATCTTCCGGTCTTATGGAAACCTTTACCCTGCCCTTCTTTTTTGCTGTTGAGTAAAGAATGAGGTCATCTATTCTTATCTCCGTAATATCACCTTTGTTCTCTGCAGTTCCAGAAAAAAGATTTTCAACGCCAACAAAATTGGCTATAAACTCTGTTTTTGGTTTTCTAAATACTTCCTGAGGTGTCCCCACCTGTATAATCTCTCCTTTGTTCATTATCCCTATCTTTTCACCAAGAATCAATGCCTCTTCATGATTGTGAGTCACATGTAGAGTTGTTATGCCTGTTTCATTATGAATCCTTCTCAGTTCCTCTCTCAGTTTTTTCTGTGTAACAGCGTCGAGAGCTGAGAGGGGTTCGTCCATGAGCAATATCTTAGGCTTGATGATCAATGCCCTTGCAATGGAGACTCTCTGTTTTTCACCTCCGCTCAACGTTTTTGGGTATCTATGAAGGAGATTTTCCACACCCAGCAACTCTGCAATCTTTTTTACCTGTTTTTCTATGTTTTTTTCTCCCTTTATTTTCAATCCAAATGCTATATTTTCAAAAACATTTTTGTGTGGAAAGAGCATGAAATCCTGATAAACAAAGCCTATTTTTCTTTTCTCTGGGGGAAGGAATGTGACATCCCTATCATCGATGTATATACTTCCAGAATCAGGAAAATGAAATCCTGCGATTGTTTCAAGAAGAAGTGTTTTTCCAGCGCCCGTAGGACCCAGGATTATAAAATATTCGCCTTTTTTTATTTCCAAGTTTATATCTTTAAGAGAGAATCCTCTCCAGTTTCTGCATAAATTCATGATCCTTATCATCCTTCTCTTCTCCTCCTTGATCTTCTCAGCACAATAAAGATAAGAAGACATATCGATATGAGCAGAACGGATACAGGTCTTGAGCTGGATAATCCATACGATGTGAACCGCTCATAGATCAGTATCGGAGCAGACCTTGGAAAATAAGCAAGGATCAGAACTGCAGAGAACTCGCTTATTCCACGTGCCCATGCGAGAATACATCCACTGAATATCGATGAGGATGCAAGTGGGAAGGTTATTTCTCTGAAGCTCCTCCACTGAGATGCTCCCAAGGAACGTGAAACGTTCTCCAATCTCGAGTCCACTGTTCTGAATCCTTCCCTTGCTGTATCGACTACGTATGGAAAACTCATGAAGAGCATCGCAACTACTATTCCCGGAAAGGCATCAACAAATCTGATCCCAATTTTTCCAAAAGGTGCACCAAACACTCCACTGCGCATAAAAACTCCATATAAAGCAATTCCTGCAACCACATGTGGAATTATAAGTGGAATATCCACAACTCCCTCTATAACACTTTTGCCAATGAAATCTTTTCTTGCCAGAAGATATGCTAAGGGAACACCAAAAAAGAAAGCAATTGCTGTGGAGATACCCGATGCAGAGATACTGATCCATATAGCCTTCAGAACAGCAGAATCCTTTGCAGTGGTGATTAAAGTAGAAAAATCTCTTATCTGCTTGTAAAACATATCTCCCAAGGTAATACAGATGAAAACAACGAGAAAGAGACCCAAAAAAAGAAAAACAAGAGAAATTTTATCCTTCTTTATTTTTTCTATCATCCTATCCCCTCAATATTTCCGGTAAATCGATATTATCAATGGGAGGTTGTCCGCATTCCTCAAATATCCTCTGTCCTTTTTCGCATATAATAAATTTGATGAACTCTATTCCAAGTTCCGGATGAGGAGCATTTTTCGGGACTGTAATGCCATAGACAATTGGCTTTGCTATTTTTATCCTGCCATCCGCTGTCTGCAACATGACTTTCCTGTATATAACCCCATACTCTATCCTCCTTAGATTTATCTGTGCCGGTAACTCCACAAACTTCAGATTATGTTGAACTGCAACACTTCTATACTCAAACGCATAATCTATTCCCCCCTCCTCGAGCATCCCGATAAGCTCAACTGATTTCGATCTTACTGTCACTCTATCCGTATCCGGCTTTAAATCACCCGGCACCTTTATAAGATAGGATCCATTATTCTCAGTCACTGTGATAGATGTGTTTCTGAGAATGAGATCATCAAATATACTCTGAACATTATAGTACAGCTCTGCAAGCTGAATTACCATCACTGCCCTGTACCCGCATGGATCATCATTTGGATTCGAGAAACCAAAGATTACATCCTCTCTTCTGAGAATATTATACCAGTTCTCTGAAGTGATCTGATCTGCGTATCTGCTCTTCTCAGGATTGTATGCAAGGACTATCTCATTTCTTGCAAACTTAATATACCAGTCTGCATAATCTGAATACAACATATCAGGTATCAGTGTATAATCTGCCACTGCAATCACATCACATTTCTTTCCGATCTCTGTTATCTGTCTAACTGCCTTTACGCTTCCCATCTGATGATATCTTATATCGACATTGGGATGCTCTGCCTCAAACTCTTTCTCAATTTTTTCAAAGGGAACTGCAAGACTTCCCGCGTTGTAGATGATCAGCTCTGTTGTAACTCTTTTTCCAATGCAACCACTGAATGAAGCAAGAACGATCATTGCGATTGCAAACAAACAAGATATCCTGCCTCTCATTCTATTCAGCTCCTCATCTCTAAAATAACTTTACCTCCACTTCCTCATTTTTTTCAATAAGGTCAACATTCTCGGGTATTTCAATATAGCCCTCTGCATTTGCCATGCTTGTTATCGCACCTGATTCCTTAAAAACAGGGATTGCTCTGCCTTTTTCTATTTTTACTGTCAGAAACTGTCTCCTGCCAAGCGTGGAAACGATTCTTCTTGAAATCCTTGCTCTGAGAATCTTTTCCTCTTTCTCAGGCAGCCCTGAGATCTTCCTCACAGCAGGAAGAAGGAATATATATGCATTTACCAAGCAGGATGTGGGATATCCCGGCATACCGAAAACAGGTTTCTCATCTATCAGACCGAATAATGTTGGTTTTCCTGGCTTTATCTGAACTCCATGAAATAGAACTTTCCGTTTGTGTCCATAAGGAATTCCACTGTACCGGC
>CAZFGQ010000111.1:0-6900 GCA_964518675.1 uncultured Spirochaetota bacterium | reverse complement strand
AAATACAGGGAGAGAAAATGAAAGAAATTGGAATAATTCCTCTCGAAAAGCATTATTTTACAAGCAGAGAAAAAATCATTTTTGAGCTTGGAAACCTTACCGCTTCGATTTTCACCTACGATACTGGTGTCAGGGCACTGAAACTGGAAAACAGAATGGGATATCTGATAGGTTTACCTTTTAAAGGGCAACAAATATGGGAGCTCCATTTCAACGAAAGACAGCTTGGTATGAAATCAATGTTCAAACAACCGAAAAATGTGGACTTCTTCCTAAATAACTATGGATGCTTTTTTATGCACTGTGGGGCATGGAGAATGGGATGCCCATGCCCGGAAGATAATCATCCACTCCATGGCGAGTTACCCCTGGCTCCCTATGATTCTGCCGGTATTATATTTGGCGAAGACGAAAATGGAAGATTTATAGGTATGACAGGAAGCTATAATTATAGCCTAGCATTTTCAGTTCACTACACTGCGATTCCCACCGTTAAATTGTACGAAGACATAACTCTAGTAGAAATCTCCATAAATATACAAAATAAATCCGGATATCCCATGGAGCTCATGTACATGGCACATGTAAACTTCAGACCGGTTACTAATGGAAAGATTCTTCAAACCCTCAAATGGGACAGTAATCACATGGTGCTCAGAAAAAGTGTTCCAGCTCACATTAAGGTGAGTGATAAGTTTAAGGATCTCCTAAATAGGCTTGAAGTTGACCCTGGTATCTCTAAAATCCTCAGGGAAGAGGATGAATACAATCCCGAGGTGGCTTTTTTCATGACCAATCCTGATACCGATAAAGAGGGATGGGCTCATTTTTTACAGGTCCATCCAGACGGATCCTCCGATTACATAAAGTATAAACCTGCAGAGTTTGACCACGCCACCAGGTGGATTACAAGAACAAAGGATCAGGAAGCGCTTGGTCTTGCACTGCCCGCCACCTGCGATCCCGAGGGTTACACTGCAGAGCAGAAAAAGGGAAACATAAAGTTGATTGAGGCTGGAGGTAAGAAAAGTTTTACTCTTTTTGCAGGCTATCTCTCAAAGAAAGATACTGAAAAAGTAATAGAAAAGCTGGGCGATATTCTTGTATAGATTAAAGACAGGAAAGCATTTTTTAGAACATGAAAAACATTATGGGAAGATATTGGAATGATCATTTTAGTGAAATAAAATGGGCCGATATGTGGAACATGGTGGATATCTCCTCAAGGCACTTGAAAAAGCTGGCATGGATGTCGTTTATATCCCGACAAACAGGGTGGCAGAGGAGTTTCCATGGACTCCGGATGAGCTTAAAAAATACGATGTTATAGTGGTCAGTGATGTCGGGTCAAATATTTTCCTGATATCCGCCAGGACTATGGCTGGTGAGAAAACTCCAAACAGGTTAAAACTTATTGAACAGTACGTACGGGAAGGTGGAGGGTTTATAATGTGGGGTGGATACCTTTCTTTTACAGGCTTACACGGATATGGTTTTTACAAGCGTACACCAATTGAGAGGCTCCTTCCCGTTGAGCTCATGGAAACAGATGATAGAGTAGAGGTGCCGGAAGGTTTCCTCCCACGTATCCTTGTAAAAGACCATCCAATCCTCCAGGGAATACCTGAAAAATGGGCATACTCTTCCGTGCTATATGCCAACATGGTAAAGTGGTGTGCTGGTGAAATTTAAAGCTTTGCAGCTAGGTTTTTGCCGAGCTCAACGCACGCCTCGAGATCCTTCTCAGTGGGAGAATACTTTACCTCTATAACTGGCTCAACAAGCGTATTTTTAAACCTGTCTGCAAACTCCCTGAGAGTCTTTACTGCACCACCACTCCAGCAGTAGCTTCCAAAAATACCCATAACCCTGTTTTTGAGCCTATCATTCTCAAGTATCGAAATTAACTGCTCCATCGGTGGAAACAGTTTGGTATTATAAGTGCAGCTTCCCAGCACAAGTCCTTTAAACCGCCATATATCCGTCAGAATATATGAAATGTGAGATCTCGAGATGTTGTGAATCCTTATCCGATCGACTCCCTGCTCAGCCAGCGATCTGGCGATACTTTCCATCATTATCTGTGTATTTCCATACATGGATGCATAGACAATAACCACTCCCCTTTCGGTTTCATACCTGCTCCATTTATCATAGAGAGAAATAATGTAAGACGGGTTTTTCCTGAAAATAGGTCCGTGAGTTGCTGCTATTATCCTGATATCAAGCCCTTTTAGCCTTTCCAGCGCCTTCTGTACCATCGGGCTATACTTTCCAACGATGTTGGAATAGTATCTCAATATTTCGTTCTCAAAATAATCCAGGTCAACTTCATCATCGAATATTCCACCATTAAGAGATCCAAATCCTCCAAATGCATCACCCGAGAAAAGGATCTTACAATTCTCCTCATAGCTCACCATTGTTTCTGGCCAGTGAACCATAGGGGGCAGATAAAACCTTACCCTGTGTTTACCAAGCTCCAGAACATCCCCATCCTCAACAATCATGATATTCTTATCAGGTATACCGTAGAATCCCTTTATAAAAAGTGCTGTTTTTTCATTACCTACAATCTTTATATCAGGAAACACCTCATACAGAATTTTAAGGGCACCCGAGTGATCAGGTTCCATATGATTAACTATGAGATAATCAACACCCCTATCCAGAAGATGTTTTCGCTGATTTCAATCGGCTTATCCATTATCTGGCTCCTTTCTGCATTGTTCAATTGATTAAAAGAGATGTTTAATTGTCCTGTTTTTAAACTGTAAAAAGTTTCTATAAGCTACCTGCTCAGGCTCAAAATCTGCCAAATAAAACATCGGAAATCCATTAACTAAAAGATCTTACAATTAAATCCGACCGAATCTTGCTGAACCAGGTTGTTATCCGTACCCTCCCGAAACCCCACTATAAAACATTACTTTCTATTAAAATAATACATCAGGGAGGCAATTGTTTTTGCATCAATAATCTTTCTTTCGCCTATCATCTTCACAATCTCATCTTCTGTAAAGGTTTTGACCAGTGTATATTCATCTTCGTGCTTAATTCCGCCAACCTCTTTTATACCCTTTTTATCTTTTATAATTGCAAGGTAAACATACATCATTTCATCCATGGCTCCAGGAGAAAGAAAAAACCGGGCTATCTCCCGAACATCGTTACATTTAAGACCTGTTTCTTCTTCAAGTTCCCGAATGGCAGTTTCCTCAGGGTTTTCACCCTTATTCAGCATCCCTGCCGGTATTTCCCATAAATAGCCATCACATCCTTCGCGAACTGCCGGATACCTGAACTGATTAACAAGAACAACCTTTTCAAGGCCATCCTCATCTATCACCGCCACAATACCAACAGAATCTCCCCTTCTGATAATATACCTTGTAAGAGGCTGCCCCATTTTTCCATCGAACATTTCATAACCAACAACAGCTTTCTCGATTTTAAAAAACTCATTAAAAATAATCTCCCTGCTATGTACCTCATGTTTCATGACAAAACCCCGGTGTTTATTGTCAAGCTTTTTATCCGCAAAATAACAGGAATTCCAGGATTAAAATATGTTACCTGGATAATCCATAATCAATAGGTTTTTAAGGCCATTTTTAAATGGATTCACATTTAAGGATATTTCAATAAAAAACACAGAATACAATTATAACAAGTTACTAATAGTAAAAATAAGTTTGTGGTTCAATTCAAACTCTTATTTATTCTTTGAGAATTTTATGGTCCAATCAGAAGGTTTTCAAGAACCTAACCTTGATTTTGCAGTTTTCTCAATAGGCGTTTTTCTCTCTTTATAAGCAGGTTATAATCTCTCTGATACAGCACAGGGCTATCCTGGTATAAAATCCTATGTCTCTCCAATCTTCTAAGTGCCTTTTGTGTATAATTGAGCGCTTCTTTATAATTTTTTAGAACATGTTCGTATATTTTTGCCAACTCAACGCATCCACTAAGATAAATCCTAAGATCCCTTGAGATCTCAATAGACCTTAAAAAAGCGGAGATCGCATCCCGGTGCTCACCTGTTTTTTTATAAACCAATCCCAGTCTGAAAATTTCTACAGAAGATTTTCCATGTCTCTGTAAAACTTTTCTCGCTTCAACCAGCTTTTTACAATTCAGAAAATGGCCCGCAACCGCACCTATATTAAAAAGAAGCCCATCTCTTTTGTTTTTATTAATAGAAAAATCTATGATCTCTCTGAGTCTTACTAAAAGCGCTACAAGGGACAGGAGATCCATTCTGTTATGGTGGACTATTCTTTTCACAATTTCAGTATCACCTGAGTTCAGGAATCTAAAATACAAAAGCGGTATCTCGCTTCCATGCACATCCTCATATCTCTTAAAACCTAAAACCCTGTATTCAACCGTGCCAAGAGAGTACTGCTCTAAAAGTCCTTTCCAGAACTTTCTTGCTGGATAAAGAAGGTCAAAATGGAGGTGGAAATCATCTTTAAAAGGGTATCCCTGAATCACAAATCTATTCTTAATAATATGATAGTCAAAACTCTTCCCATTGTATGTAACTATAATCTTCTTTGAAAATATATCATTACTCAATTCCCTGATAAAAAGCCATTCAGAGCTAAAAGATGGTAAAAAGTACTGTTTTACCCTGATACCATCTTCTTTAATCTCAACCATCCCCAGAAGGAAAATAATTGTCCCCGCACCTGCCGAAAGACCAGTTGTCTCCACATCAATGAACAAAAGATCTTCAGGTCTGATTTTTTTATCATACCCAGCACAGGAGCTGTAAAAAACCGTTCTTAAAAAATCATCATTTATCCTGTAAATTTCTCCAAGCTTCACGTTTCCATGAAACACGGATGGTGAAATATAACTCTCAATTAAAACTATGCTACTACTACCATAGGAAACGACCTTTCCCCTAATATTTTCAGCAACCCTCTCCACATTAACCAATGTACCAGAACGCTTCGTGCCCGCATTTTCCCCCGAGCTGAACCTGTCGAAAAACTCAAGTCTGTTCATATTTAAACGCTCTTATTTAAATGCTCTTTCCACCACTGTATGGTTATCCGATGCTGCCATATAGAGTATATTATAATCCCTAAAAAGTCCCGAAAGAAATCAATGATAAAAAAATGTATATTGTACTGACAATGTATTTTAATTACTTAACATCAATATATGATTAAATGGAATAAAGACAAATACATTAAATTAAAAAAAGAAAGGAGAATAGATTTATATGAAATAGAAAAAACGGAGGAATTTGTCGAAATAGAGGAAAGAAAAGAATATGAGTATTCTACCAAAATATATATATTAGTTCTGCTCAAGTGTCCACTTCCATAAAGGGATAAAAATTATTTTTCCCGTTTGTGACTTCATTATCTTTTCCTCACCTCCCGTTATTATGAATCCATTTTTAGCACCAAAATATTTCATGGCCTCCTGGGTACCCTTTACTTCTCGCCCTAATGTATTAAAATCAGATGTATCAAAGCATACATTTATAATAATCTTCTCTTCCGGCACAATAAAATCTGTTTCATGTTTATTTTTAAAGTAGAAAATGTTTCTATATCTCTTTCTCAATTCCAGAAATACAATATTCTCATACACTCTGCCCATATCTTCCTGGATATCACTTACTCTCTTAAAGGCTATATCTACAGCATATAACTTTCTGGGATTCCTGTACTGATCCTTTATAGATCTCGAATAGACTGGAACGGTGAAAAACGCATAAGCATCCTCAAAATACTCAAGATATTCGTACAGAGTATTCTTTGAAAGCTTTAACCCCTGGGATGAGAAATAGTTAAATAGCTTATTCACACTCAAAAGCGTGGAAATATTTCTACTCAAGTAGTTTAGAAGAAATTTCAACAGAAATGTATTCTTTACACTGTAACGTTCAATAATATCCCTGTACAAAATTGAATCCATGTATTCTCCAATAGTTCTAAACCATACCTCACGATCAAAGTTAACCGTTTCTGGAAATCCGCCCCTTTTAAGATATTCATCAAAAGCATTGACGATTTTCGACAGAGAGGCTGAGGAATACATATTTATTTCTATATCTTTAAATCTCAGGTACTCTTTAAAAGACAGGGGGAAAATTTCATAAACAATGGTTCTTCCCCTCAAGGTCGTTGAAATCTCCCTGCTGAGCATTCTGGAAGAAGACCCGGCTATATAAATCCTGCAAGTCTCATTATCCAGAACTCTTCTAACAAACTTCTCCCAACCATCGACCTGCTGGATTTCATCAAAAAAGAAATATATTAATCTTCCTCTAATATCAGGATACAATTCGTAATATCCATCGATGATACCACCTAGATCCTGCAATTTTAAAGGGAATATCCTGTCATCTTCAAAGTTTATGTAGACTATATTTCTCATCAGTCCCTGTTTAATTAACTGATTTATCTTCGAATAAAGCATATAGGTTTTACCACTTCTACGTACACCAACGAGAGTTATTATTTTATTCTCAGCCTCCGGAATAACAAAGTCTCTCTGGACTAATTTTTTTTCCCCCGATTCATGAAAATCTGTTATTATTCGTTTGAATTTTTCTTTCATTCTCTTTTAAGTCCTTTTAAGAATGCCTTTATAATCTGGAATTATCTGGATAATATACTGATCACTTAAGTCTCAGCTTTTTACCCTTTATATAGGGAAATAATAAATTATTTTTATCCCTCTGTAAAGGGAAATATATCAAATTTTTAGTGCTTAACAGTTCCAGAAATGTAAAAATTTATTAACCCGGGTTTATTTCAATGGGGACCAGATAGGAAATATGATTGTGGTATGTACTCAATATAAATCCTTTCAACATTACATGTGTAATTTCTATTAATGCCATTCTACCTGAATGGCCAAATTCCCTCACTT
>CAZFGQ010000110.1:0-7679 GCA_964518675.1 uncultured Spirochaetota bacterium | reverse complement strand
AAATAAATTATCCAAGAAATTTCACCTGCGGTGAAATTGATAATTGGCAATTCCGCTTCAATGCAACGGACTTTGCTGGATTCTATAACGATAGCTTACAACCAATAAACTTTGTTGTTGAAAAGGATGACATTAATATATTGTTAAGGAGTGGTGATGGAGAGAAAGTAAACAGAAGTAATTCAAGAACAGGAAAAGTTGTAGAATTGTCTGTGAAAATAAATGACACAGATTTAGGAAGTTATACAACAGGAATAGACAACAAAACTGAACTGTTTACTTACATACACAATGGAACAGAATGGGTTGTTGTTGAAGAGAATGTTAACACATCAGGGAAATACTACTACATAAATTTCAACCCAGGATGTAATTATGCTGTTGGAGTAAGGCAATGGAATATGAGTGTATTGGGTTCAACATGTTACAAAAATAAATCTTCTCCACTCTTTACAATTAATATAATCGGAGATCTAAACAATACAATAAAGAATCCGCTCGGACAAACTTACACAAGAGGGGCAATAATTAATTTCAACGGAACATTAACAGACGATTGCGGAAATGTAATAACTGGAGCAACTGTTTACTTCAACCTAACAACAGGAACTAAGAGCTACCTATGCAAAGCGAAATACAACAATGGCTATTATAACTGTACATGGGATACCAGCGGAAAAGTTGTAGGCTTTTATAATGTAACTATGCTTTCAAATAAAACAAACTACAATGACGGATTTGCAAATTCAACATTCTACCTTTCATCAGCACCCGTGCTGTCAAATATTAATGTAGTGCCGAGCAGTGGAGGATGGGGAGTACCTTTCTATAACTACACTGTTTATGTAAGCGATGATGACGGAGATACTGTAAATGTTTACCTATTGTTGAAGAATGAAACAAGCGGATGGATTGCTGTGAAAAACAAAACATGCACAAACTGCAACAATACACAATTATCATTTACATACAACTACACAAAGGATGAAATAGGAACGTGGTGGTTCATGTTTAATGCAAGCGATGAACACCAAAATATTGGTGTTTCGGCAAATTCTTCACACTTTGTTGATAAAGATGTAATAACAATCAAATTGTATGAAGGAAACAACTCAAATGTTAATCGTTCTAACCTACAGCCAGGAAACACAGTAAGGCTTTCAGTGTTCATTAATGATTTAGACGCCCAGAAGAATACAACAGAGATAAGCCTATCAAATGTACATACATACATAACCAATGTTACTGATACATGGATAGAGGAAAATGAGGAAGTTAATACAAGTGGTGAGTACTACTATCTAGATTTCAATCCAGATTGTAATTACACTGCAAACAAACAGAAGTGGAATGTTAGTGTATTTGGAAGCAACTACTTCAAAAATGCATCAAGTTCTGTATTCTATATAAATATAATAGGTGATATGTATGCAACATATACATCACCAATTAACGAGGTTGTTTATGAAAGAGGACAAACAATAACATTCGTTGGAAGTGTTAGTGACGATTGCGGATTAGGGGTTGATAACGCTGAAGTAACATTCAGAATAGAAGGTCCTTCAAATGATACATGTGGACCTGTAACAAACACAACAGGAAACTTATACGTTTGCGAATTTGACACAACAAACCTAAATGTAGGTATTTATAATGTAACCATGGTTGTTTCTAAAGCATACCATATTAATGCTACAAATTTCACGAAAAACTCATTTAGAATTAAGGCTACACCTAATTTATTAAGCCCAAGAGTTACTCCTGTTTCAGAAGGATGGGCTTACACAAGAGTATTTAGTATAAATGTTACCGACAATATTGGAGATAATGTAACTGTATGGTTGTTTGAAGCTCCATTCGGAACAGAAGACTGGGTACAAATCGGAACTCCGAAGAGCTGTGTCAATTGCTCAAATACTGTACTAAACTGGACCAAGAATTATACATGCAGTGATGTTGGTAATAAAATATTCAAATTTAATGCAACAGATCCGGATGGAAATACAAATACAACAATAGGTTATCAATTTACAATTGAAGGGGATAATGTTGTCATAGAATATATTAGAGGTAATGAAACAAATACAACAATTGAAAAACCTGCAAGATTCATTGTGAGGGTTTATGATTCAGACAGAGGAACATATAATATATCGCCTGCAGCACCAGTAGCATTTAATGTCACGAAAAACGGCATAGGAACACAGTACTCAATAATTGGATCAAACACAACTAACTCAACTGGATACGTTGTCTTTGATTTCTACACAGATCAAAGCTTCACCAGAGGGAAGCAGAACTGGATAGCATACTTGGACACATCACAAACAAGTTGTTACCTCTTCAATAAAACATATGCATATAATGTTACAACATTAAGTAATGTTCCAAGACTTGAAAATGAATTCGTTTACCCAGCAAAGGGAGGATGGGGAGACAAGAGAACATTCAATGTTAGCGTTTACGATCAATATGACAACGGAACCGTTTCCTTATTAAAGGCGACATCAATTTATGGTCCGTGGACAGAGATTGCAAGGGAAAACTATACAAAAGCAGGAAGCTGGCAGAATTTGAGTTTTGAAGTAAGGTTCACTTGCGGAGACCAAGGGACATTCTTCTTCAAATTCAATATGAGCAATGCTGTCGGCAACAAAAATGAAACTTTAGCTAAGGAAGAGAACAATTATACAATTGATAAGGATAAGATAAGCTTCGTTGAAATAAGCTATAATCCGATTGCTAACAGAAGCGGAACCCAGGTTGATCCATTGATTGTTAGGGTAAAAGATGCAAATGGAAGTTATGTAAATGGATTAGATATTAAATTTAAGGTTACATTTGACTTTGTTACATTTGCAACTACAGTTAATACAACAAATGCTACAGGTTACGCTGTTTATAGCTTTGATCCAGTATGTCAACCATCAAAATACCTTGCAGGTGTGCAAAAATGGAAGGCTGTTGTAGAGGACGATAATTGTTATGAGGATAATTCAACAGATGAGATGAATATTACTGTAATGGGTAATATTATATCAACGCTTACAAAACCAGATGGAACAAGAAACTTTACTCAAGAGGATGTTATTCCATTCTTAGGCTATACAGAAGATGATTGCGGTGATCCAATAACAACCACTGTTAGATTCTATGCAAACCATAGCCAAACATCATACAACTGTAATGATACAGCCCCAATCATCAAAATAGGAGCAAACGCATATTCATGCGACTGGGTAACAAATCTAAGCACCAAGAAAGGCTGGTACAATGTAAGTATGTTCGCAAATAAATCATATCACTATTCAAATCTTACCTACAGAACAGGGGTTCCTGGACTATTCTATATGTTTACCCTAAGAAAACTTGAAAGCCCATCAGCCTATCCACAAGCTGAAGGATGGGGTTACAGAAACTGGAACTTCTCTGTTATTGCGAGCAGTGGAGATCCAGATAATGCATATGAAGTAAAACTATTTATAGGACCAAGCTGGCCACCAACAGAAGAATGTACAAATTGTTCAAACAAAACTTCAACAATATGCCTAAATTGTATAGGAAAAACAGTTTACTGGTTAAAGAACTTCACTGCTGAAGATGCTGGAACTACACAATACTACAAATTTACAATAGATGGGGTTTCAACAGAAGGAACCGTTAAATCAGTTACAGTTGAGGAAGATGACAACTTTATAAGCTATCGCTCAGGAAATGATTCAACAGCCCATTACATGGGAAGTGGAGTACTCCTTTCAGTTGTGGTTAATGACACCGATGCAAGAACAACAAACCTAAATCCACCTGCAGAGGTTCATTTCAAATTACTACACCCAGGATACTTAAATGGAGAAAGGTTATTAGGAAGTAGTTACACAAATGCATCAGGAGTTGCAGAATTCTACCTAAATATTACATCATGCGATTATCAAGCTGGTCAGCAAAAATGGGTTGCTGAAATCCTACCAAGTAATCCATATTACAAGGAGAATAAGTCATCAAACTTTACAATAACGCTTGACATGACTGGATGCCAAGCTGCAGTAGATGTATACAATATATTGAATCCAAATGAAACATTCCAGTACACACCATTCTACATTAATTCAACGATAACCGCATGGATAGCATCTGCAAAGAATGTTACAGTAACCATTACAACACCGAGCGGATGGATAGTAGAGAATGAAACACAAACTTATTTCAACTCCATCTCTAACGGAAGCTACACACCAGTAACATGGAAGATAAATGCAACAACATTTGGTGAGTTCAATGTTACTGTATTTGCAAACTCAAGCAATGCAGGAAACGATACACTTATTTCAAGTATATTTACAGTTTACAGAATCTTCCCAAAGAAAAATTTGACAAATATAGGACTAATTGGAAGTAACGAAGAACTTATTAGTAAAGTAAGCTGTGAAGTCGGAGATTATAGGGTTGGTGAAGTAAATATAAGGTGGAACTCTTCTGGCTCAATAGCCAGAATTTACGTTTATGACGGAACCGGATGGAAAGAAATAAAACACAATATAGAAATTAATAGCTCCACAATTATTGAGAATTCAATACCCGTATTGAGTGAACAAATGGCATCTAACGAAAGTGGATATTGTCTTGTAAAAATTGAAAATATTGGAGAAAATGAAATCTATGTAGAAAATGTATCATTGAAATCTTACTATAAAAAAGCATTGAAGATAAAAGACATAGTAATGACAATAAATGGTACATCAACAAATGGTATTGAACCTGATGAAAAAGTATTTAATGTGAGTGTAAAAATTGCAAATTCATTAAATAAAGCCTATACAGGCTCAATGTTGTGGTTAACAATAACAAATGAAAGTGGTCCAATTTTCTCTGAAAATAAAACAATAGATATAGGTGCAAATACAACACAATTTGTTAATTTCACAATTAATACAACCAATCTAAGTGCAGGAGAATATCAGATTAAAGCAGATCTAGCTTATAATGGAGAAGTAAGCAACAGAACAGAAAATCTCGTATTCAATTATGTTGAAGTTTATCCATATGTGTTCCCGTACATGTGTAATGGCACAACAGAAAACTTGACTGTTACAATAGTACATCCATTTGATGATCCAATAAGCTATAATGTTTCATTAGAGATTCCAAACAATTGGGAATATTCACCAAACTCTATTATAGTTAATGCCTATGAAAAAGGAAACTATACTGCAAGCTTTGCATTGACATCTTCCCAGAATGATGAAAATGTAACAATAAATGCAACTATAAGCTATAGCTTATATGAAGAGAAAACAAAGAAAGCAAATGCAACAATTGAAAATGGGAAGAATGTTCCGATATTAATTGTTGTTAGAGAAACTCCAGAATTTGTTGGAAGGAACACTGTATTTGACTCAAGACTTGTAATTTACAACAAAGGATGCGGAACTGCTCAATCAGCAACTGTAACTGAAGAGGTTGCAAGTGGATGGACACCGGCTAACCCAGATATGAGAGGAAGGGGGCAAGAAGGAAATGTTGAATTTACAGATACGCCTGAAACAGACCTCATAAATAACATATTAACATGGCATCTTGGCTCTATCGAGCCTGGCAAGTATGCTGTCTTAACATACCAGGTAAGATCTCCAACAGAGTTGAGAAGTATAGGTTATTTAAGGTATAATGTTGTATATGGCTCGAGAAGCAATTCTGAAAGAGAGGAATTCTTTGTTAAGACACTCAACTATAGCTATGAGCCGCATATAGAGTATGACATTGAAATACATCAACAAAGTGGATTCCCATGGCCAGAACCTAGATCCCTAAGAATCGGTAGTCCATACAATTTATCATTACTTGTTAAGAACATAGGAGAAAATACAACAGGAAGCGATTGGAACATTTCTGTTAAGATACCAAGCAATTGTAAAATTATTAAGGTATTCAATAATGGTTGGAATACAACAAATGAAATATGGTGGAATTTAACTCAAACTTCTATTTATAATATAACATACTTGAATTTCACAATAAACTGCTCAAGTGTTGAAGGCATGATATTTGAGGTTCAGGCATTCAGAGATACAAGAGAAGTTGTAAGGAATGAAAGTGTTTATGCAACTGGATGTACAGGCGTAGAATGCAGCAGGATTGATCAATTTACGTTTGCATTGCCACAAAATCCAATGTATGAAAGATTAAGAGAAATAGCATTCCTAATAAGCTATTTATGGGAAGGCTATGGCTTGACAATTGGTGAAGGCCTAGTCAATATAACAGACGATCTAGGGAACTCAAAAATAATATGGCAGAACTTCTCATTTGTTAACACAAATGGAACGGTATGGAGCAATTATACAATTGATGATGAAAGCTTTGTCAATCCAACACACAACATAGGAATTTATTCACATGTAGATGGAACATCCTCCACATTTGGAAATGTAACAATAAACAAAATCGCCTATGCATGGGATGTTGGTAAATTGTTTAATCCAAAAGAGAACATATTTGTAATGAGTAAAATATATACATATTATCCATTATATGCAAACGCAACCGTAAGTCCAACAAGTGGAGGATGGGGTATCCAGAGGAATTTCTCCATATTAGTTAGGGATAGATTTGCAAGGAATGTAACTGTTGTCTTATTACATAAGAAGGCAGGTTGGGCAAATTATGTTGAAGTTGATAACTGGACATGCGTAAATTGCGATACAACCTGGACACAGGCAAACTTCACATATAAGTATAGCTGTGATGATTTGGGAACATGGGAATTCGAATTTAACTTAACAAATCCTGACTACTCCACAATAGTATATGGCGGAACATACTCAATAGATCCTGATTATATTAATATAAGCATAATAAGCCCAACTCCTGGCTCAATTGTAAACAGAAGTGGGACATCATCCTTCATATTAAGGGTGTGGGACACAGACAATAACAGCCTGCCATATCATTTAATGAGTGGAGGAAAGGATGCAGGTAAAGGGGTAATAGTAATATCAAAATTCGGATCAAATGAAACATTTGATACATCTCCATTCATTACTGCAAATTCAACTGGTTATATAATAAGACAAATGAGTAATATTTCTGACGAGTGGTGTGATACATCAACCTACTATCTAGGAAAGAATTACTGGAAAGGTGGAGTTTCAGGTGCAACATGTTATATAACAAACATAACAGATATAATACCATTCAATTTAACAGCAAGCCTAAAAACGACAATAATCCAACCGGACGGAAGCTCAAACTTTACTAGGGGAAGCAGCATACAATTTGAAGCTAACGTTGTTGACGATTGCGGTGTTGATAAAACAGCATCTGCAACAACTGTACTTAAAATGGAGAGAAATGGCGAAGAGCATTCATGCACAGCAAATGTACTCGGTATTTGTACAATACAAACAGACTCTAGCTTTTCATTCTGGTGGTACAATGTTTCTGCACTTTCCACATTAACTGATCACTGGAATGGAACAGACTTCAGAACGAATGTATTCTTCTTAGGAACAAATCCTGAGCTAATAGCGCAGGAGATTGTGCCTTCAGGAGGAGAAGGATGGGGAGCATCTCCATTCTACTTCAAAATAAATGTAACAGACATAGATAATACAACAGCATTCATTACTTTATGGCTGAAAAACCAAACAACAGGGGAATGGTTTAAAGAGTTTACAACTAAC
>CAZFGQ010000109.1:0-7740 GCA_964518675.1 uncultured Spirochaetota bacterium | reverse complement strand
GTTTTTACAGGGAAGAAGAAGCAGATGTCTCTTGCTGATTTTTTATAGAAAAAGATAGGGTCTTTTTTTAGCGCACTATTATCAACTTAAATGTATTAATCTGTACTTTCATGTATAAAAATCGAAACCTTTATAAATGAGAACTGCTCTAAAAAAGCTATGCACAACATAAACCACAGAAGATGGTGATATTAAAAAAATTTTCATAGGTTATCTATTCTGGGGTGTGATCATGTTATCAAGATCAATCTTTGAAAAATTAAGAAAAAAATACGATAAGATATGTCTGTACAGAGAAATAGGGACAGATCTCTCCCCCTCTGAGGCTTATCTGAGAATAAGAGAACCCTACTCATTCCTGTTTGAAAGTGCAGAAAAAGGTAAAAATCCTGAGTTTTCTTTCCTTGGTATCTCAAAGGGGCATATTTCCCTGAAAAATAAATCTATTTATTTTTTAAAAGATGTTTTAAAAAAGAAAATTTACGTAGAGGAGAAATTATCGAGTTTTATGGGGGGAATCGTTGGATTTGTTTCCTATGAGATGATAAATCAGTTTGAAAAACTTGAGAACAGTGAAAATGATTTTCCAGATGCCATGTTTTTGATCATAGAAGATTTCATTGTTTTCAATCATAGAACAAAAAAAGCTTATATCGTTGCAGTTTTAAATAGTTATGAAAGATATGAAGAGGGAATAAAGAGGATAGAATACTTAGAAAATAAATTGAAAAAAGAAAAAACTTTAAATACTTCTGGAAAAATTAAAGAATTTGTTTCAAATTTTTCTAGGAAAGATTTTGAAAATGCTGTCAAAAAAGCAAAGGAGTATATTTACTCCGGTGATATTTTTCAGGTTGTTCTTTCGAGAAGGATTGAGACTGAGATGGAGGGAGATGCCTTCTGTATCTATGAAAAACTGAAAAAAATAAATCCTTCTCCCTATATGTTTTACCTTGATTTTAAGGATATAATAGTTCTGGGCAGCAGTCCAGAGGTTCTTATCAAACTGAGAGGAAAAAAAGCTATTTTAAAGCCAATTGCAGGAACAAGACCGAGAGGAAAAACAGGAGAGGAGGACAACTTACTGGAAAGAGAAATGCTCTCAGATGAAAAGGAAAAAGCAGAGCATATAATGCTTGTGGATCTCGGGAGGAATGATCTCGGAAGGGTATGTGAGACAGGAAGTGTGAGGGTGGAGGAACTTATGATCGTTGAGAGGTACAGTCATGTGCAGCATATCGTCTCCACCGTTTCAGGGATCTTGAAAGAAGGATTGGATGCCTTTGATCTCTTTAAAGCCAGTTTTCCTGCGGGAACGGTGACTGGAGCACCAAAGATAAGGGCAATGGAGATAATCAGGGATCTTGAGAAAGAAAAAAGGGAGGTATATGCAGGAGGGATCGGTTATTTTTCCTATGATGGAGATATGGATTTTGCAATAGCGATCAGAACACTATTTTTGAAGGGAAAAAGACTCATAGCGCAGGCAGGAGCAGGGATCGTTGCAGACTCTGTTCCTGAGAGGGAATATTATGAAACAGAGAGAAAACTTGAAGCAGTGAGAGAGGCAGTTCAGGAGGCTTTTAAATGAGAGTTCTTGTGATAGATAATTATGATTCCTTTGTTTACAATCTTGTTCAGTATATCGGGGAGTTTGCAGATGTCGATGTCTTCAGGAATGATGAGGTGTTCAACGTTGAGGATTATGACAGGATCGTTATAAGTCCGGGTCCTGGACATCCTGAAAATATTCCGGATATTATAGAGATTATAAGAAAATATGGAAAAAGCATCCCTTTACTCGGTGTCTGTCTTGGGCATCAGGCGATCTCCATTGCGTTTGGAGGGAGGATCAAAAGAGCTGAGAATATACTTCATGGAAAAACATCCCTGATATATCATGATGGAAAAACAATTTTCAGAGGAGTTTCCAATCCTTTTTCAGCTACCAGATACCATTCTCTCATTGTTTCTCATCTTCCCGAAACTCTACATATCACGGCAAGATCAGAGAATGGGGAAATAATGGGTATAAGACATAAAAAATATAAAATAGAAGGAGTACAGTTCCATCCAGAATCATTTTTAACTTTGGAAGGTAAAAAGATTATTAAAAATTTTTTAGAGGTGAAGAAATGATAGAAAAAGCCATAAAAGATATTGTGGAAAGAAAAGATCTTTCAGAGAAAGAGGCTTCTGAGGTGATGAACGATATAATGAGTGGAAAAGCCACAGATGCTCAGATATCTGCTTTTCTTGTGGCCATGAGGATGAAAGGAGAAAAATACACTGAGATCACGGGATTTGCCAGATCAATGAGAGAAAAATCTATAAGGATAAACCCTGATGTTAAAAAACTTGTCGATACCTGTGGAACTGGTGGAGACAGAATAAAAACATTCAACATCTCCACAGCTTCAATGTTTGTTATTGCGGGTACTGGAATACCGATAGCAAAGCATGGAAACAGATCTGTGACAAGCAAAGCGGGATCTGCGGATGTTCTTGAAGCCCTGGGAGTGAATATACATAGAAAACCCAAGGAGGTGGAAAGGATGATAGAAAAGATAGGGATTGGATTCATGTTTGCTCCACAGTTCCATCCAGCAATGAAATATGCGATGCCTGTCAGAAAAACTCTTAAAATAAGAACTGTATTCAATATCCTCGGACCCCTCACAAACCCTGCAGGAGCAAAGAATCAGGTGATAGGGGTTTATGCTCCTGAATTTCTTAAAAAAATTGCATATTCCCTTAAAGAACTGGGAACAGAGCATTCATTTGTTGTTCATGGAGATGGGATGGATGAGGTCACAACTCTCGGAAAAACTATTGTAGCTGAGATAAAGGAAGATATCGTATTTTATGAGTATTCCCCTGAGGATTTTGGTATTAAAAGATCAAGACTGAAGGATCTTGCAGGATTAAATGCAGAGGAAAATGCCAGAATAATTTATGATATTTTAAATGGAAAAAAAGGACCGAAGAGGGATATAGTCATAGCAAACGCTGCCCTTGGAATAATAGCTGGAGGAAAAGCAGAAAATATAAAAGAAGCTGTGAGAATAGCAGAAGATAGCATAGATTCTGGAAAAGCATTCGAAAAACTTGAAAAATTTGTAAAAGAAAGTGGAGATATATCAATATTTGAAAAATTTGGTGAATAGATGGATATTTTGGATAAGATTGTCAGACAGAATATGGAAGCTATCGAAAATGGGTATTATAATGTGAATTTTAAATTTAAAAGAAAAAATTCTCTTAAAAATACTTTAAACAATAGAAAATTTTCTTTAATAGGGGAAATAAAGATAGCCTCTCCTGTTGATGGGAAACTGAGAGATCCTGAGGATATAGAAAATATGGTAGAGATTATGGAGAGATACTGCGGTGGAATCTCTGTTATTACAGAGTCCAGGAACTTTATGGGAAGTCTGAAGAGATTCGTCAGGGTGAGAGAGATAACTGATCTGCCTATGATAATGAAGGATTTTATTGTGTCCTCCAAACAGATAGATGCTGCAGAGAGGATAGGAGCAGATACAGTCCTTCTGATCTTCACACTTGCCGAAAGAAAATACTTCGATCTTAATAAGATGGTAGATTATGCACATAAAAAAGGAATAGAGGTGTTACTGGAGGTTCACACAGAAAAAGAGATGAAGAAAGCTGTGGAGACAGAGGCAGATATAATCGGGATAAATAACAGAGATCTGAGTACAATGAAGACAGATATATCAAATACATGTAGAATTTTAAGGAATTTTTATGTCCATAAGCCTGTAATAAGTGAAAGTGGATTTTCCAAAAAAGAAGATATTTTAAGAGTCAAAAATCTCGTTAACGGAGTTTTAGTTGGAAAATCACTGATGATATCAGGGAGTATTGAAGAAAAGCTGAGGGATCTCTCATGTGGATAAAAATATGTGGAATAAAAACTAAAAAAGAACTTTTAGATCTCATACCCCTCAGACCTGATGCTGTGGGATTTGTAATCGGTACGAAGATAAGTAAGAGAAACATATCTTTAAGAAAGGCAAAAGAATTGATAAAATATGTACCAGATCCAATAAAAAAAGTTGCAGTAAGCCTGAATCCAGATGCAATAAGAAAAATAGATGATTATGTAGATTATGTACAGATATATGAAGATTTTTATCAATTTAAGTCCAGAATCATAAGATCTTATCTCTGCAGTGAGTTCAACCTTAAAAAATTCAGAAAATCCGAGAAAAAGATAGAGATGGTGTTGATTGATACAGGATATGGCAGTGGAAAGGTTCATGACTGGAGAATCACAAGGCACATAAGAGAGAGCATAAAAAAACCATTAGTGATGGCGGGAGGACTCACTCCGGAGAATGTCCGTTCTGCAATTGCAACGGTGAAGCCTTTCGGTGTGGATATCTCAAGCGGAGTGGAAATAGCTGGTGAGAAGGATTATTTTTTGATGAAGAAGTTTATGGAGAGGGCAAGAGGTGTGGAGAATGGTATATAAATTTCCGGATGAAAATGGAAAATTTGGAGAATTTGGAGGAAAATTTGCTCCAGAAACTTTGATTCCTGCACTGGAGGAACTGGAGGATACATACATCAGATGCAGAGAAGATCCAGAGTTTATCAGGAAGTTAAATTCATATCTTAAAGACTATGCTGGAAGACCGACTCCCCTGTATTTCTCCAGAAATCTATCAGAGTATTACGGATTTAAAGTTTATCTGAAGAGGGAAGATCTTCTCCATGGAGGGGCACATAAGTTGAATAACACCCTTGGTCAGGCTTTGCTGGCGAAAAAGATGGGGAAAAAAAGATTGATAGCTGAAACTGCGGCAGGTCAGCATGGTCTGGCAGTTGCTACAGTAGGAGCTCTTTTGGACCTGAAAACAGATATTTTTATGGGGAAAAAGGATATCAGTAGACAGAGACTAAATGCACTTAAAATAAAACTCCTCGGTGCGGAGATAATTCCTGTGGACTCTGGATCAGGTGTGCTTAAAGATGCTGTCAATGAGGCCCTGAGAGAATGGGTGGCAAGTGTCAGAACAACACATTACCTCATAGGCTCCACAGTCGGACCCCACCCTTTCCCCATGATCGTCAGGGATTTTCAGAGCGTGATCGGTAGAGAGATAAAGAAGCAGATCATGGAAAAGGAAAATAGATTGCCTGATGTGATAGTGGCATGTGGCTCGGGGGGATCAAATGCACTCGGTGCATTTTTTCCGTTCATAGAGGAGGATGTGGAGCTGATCTTTGTGGAGGGAGGAGGTGAGGGAGTTGATGGTAAGAAACATTCAGCTGTTTTCGAGGAGGGGAGAGAGGGTGTTCTTCATGGTGCCTATACATATATACTTCAGGATGAAAACGGTCAGATACTGAGGACGTACTCAAGAAGCGCAGGACTGAACTATCCTGCCAGAGGTCCTGAAATATCATATCTGGTGAGTACAGGAAGGGTCAAAACATCTTATTCCACCGATAAAGAGGTTTTAGAAGCCTTCAGATTTGTATCCAGAAAGGAAGGAATAATTCCAGCCTTTGAAACCTCTCATGCACTTGCCTATCTGAATAAAATGAAAGGGAATTATGATAGAGATGATATTGTTGTTGTGAACTTTTCGGGGAGGGGGGATAAGGATATGGAAACAGCTGTAAAACTTCTGGAGATGAAAATATGAGCGGAGTTGATATTGTTTTCAGGAGATTGAGAGAAAAAGATCAGAAGGCATTCATCCCATATATAACATGTGGAGATCCATCTCTGAAAAAAACTATGGATTTACTGGATATTCTTGAGAAAAATGGTGCAGATATTATAGAACTTGGGATTCCTCACTCAGATCCTGTGGCAGATGGAAAAACAATACAGAACTCTGTTAACAGGGCATTGAGAAATGGGACAACACCATATAAAGTTCTCAGGATACTAAAAAATTTCAGAAAAAAATCTGAGATACCCATTGTTCTACTGACTTATTACAATATAATTTTACAGTACGGGATAGAGAACTTTGTTGCAGATTTCTCAGAGTTTTCTGATGGGGTGATAGTTGCAGATCTACCACCAGAAGAATCAAAGGAGCTTGTGAGACACTCAAGAAGATATGATTTTTCAACGGTATTTTTAGCTTCTCCTCTGACATCCAAAAAAAGGCTGAAAAAAATTCTGGATCTCACAACAGGATTTCTTTATGCAGTTTCTCTTCTCGGCGTCACGGGGGAAAGGGAAAAACTATCTCACGATATCTGTAAATTCATGAAAGAGATGAGACCTATTACAGATCTTCCGATCTGTGTGGGATTCGGGATATCAAAACAGGAGCATGTTTCCAGGATACTCAGCATGGGTGCAGATGGTGTGATCGTTGGGAGTGGAGTTGTTAGAAGGCTGAATAATATAAAAGAGCTTGAAAAATACCTTCAGAGAATATCTATTCCTACTAAGAATAATCCGAAAAGTTTTTATAACTATTAGTCAGAATATAACAAGGTGATGCAATGCAGAGAACATATGAAGAAATAAATGAGAGGATAAAGAATGGAGAAGCAGTCGTGATGACAGCGGAGGAGATAATAGATCTGGTAAATGAAGAAAGTCTTGAGAAAACGGTGAAGGAAGTGGACGTTGTGACTACGGCAACATTTGGTCCAATGTGTTCCTCAGGAGCATTCATAAATGTCGGACATACAAAGCCAAAGATGAAGATACAGAAAGCATGGCTTAACGGTGTTCCTGCATACTGCGGTATAGCTGCTGTGGATATGTACATCGGAGCAACAGAGCTTCCTGAGAACGATTCCGCAAACAATCCACATCCAGGAAGATTTTCATACGGGGGTGGGCATGTTATTCAGGATCTCATCTCTGGAAAAGATATTCATCTGAGAGCAATTGCCTACGGGACGGATTGTTATCCCAGAAAGGAACTCGATACATGGATAAATATAGATGATCTGAACGAAGCATACCTGTGCAATCCCAGAAACTGTTACCAGAACTACAACGTTGCTGTGAATACAACAGATAGAACTATATACACATATATGGGTGTTTTAAAGCCAAACCTTGGGAATGCAAATTACTGCTCAGCAGGGCAGCTCAGTCCTCTTTTAAACGATCCATTTTATAAAACAATAGGAATAGGAACAAGGATATGGATAGGAGGTGCTCAGGGATATGTTTACTGGCAGGGGACACAGCATTCTCCAAATGAAAAGAGAAATGAATACGGTGTTCCGGTAGGCGGTGCAGGAACCTTGGCTGTTGTGGGGAACTTAAAAGAGATGAATCCAGATTATGTTGTCGGAACATCTCTTCTGGGGTATGGAGTTAACCTCACAATGGGGATCGGAATTCCCATACCTATTCTGAATGAAGAGATCCTGAAGTACACAGCTGTAAGCGATGCAGAGATTCAGGCTCCGATAGTGGATTACGGAGACGCATATCCTAATTTTAAAAAGGGAAATCTTGGAATAGTGAGTTATGAAGAATTAAAATCCGGAATGATAACGGTGAAGGGCAAAGATGTTCCCACAGCAGGTATGTCTTCATACCCAAAAGCAGTAGAAATAGCAGAGATATTAAAAAAAGAGATAGAAAAAGGAGAGTTTTTGCTCAGTAAACCTGTGCAGCTTCTGCCACAGGCTGGATCAGATACTCAGTTCAGATCATTGAAAATAAGGAAAAGGGTGAGAAGATGATATCAAAAAAAGTTGTTTTGAAGTTTCCAAAACACC
>CAZFGQ010000108.1:0-7847 GCA_964518675.1 uncultured Spirochaetota bacterium | reverse complement strand
GTTATTGGAGCATCTTCGGTAGACGAAGAAAGTTACAATGTGGCAGTTCAACTTGGAAAACTCATAGTAGATTCTGGATACCATCTGATATGTGGTGGTCTTGGAGGAGTAATGGAAGCGGCATGCAGGGGAGCCCAATCCAGTAATAATCCGGAAAGAGGCAAAATCATAGGGATTATTCCTGGCTCAAACAAATACGATGCCAATCCTTACGTTGAAATCGTCATTAGCACAGGGATTGGTTATGCACGAAACATGATAATAGCATGCTCCGCCGATGTAGTCATTGCTGTTTCAGGTGGCTCCGGAACTCTCAGCGAGATAGCAATGGCATGGCAGTATGGTAAACCCATAATTGTTATGGAAAATCTTCCAGGGATAAGCGCACAGTTCGCCGGGAAAACACTTGATAATAGAAGAGACGATCGAATAATAGGGGCAAAATCTCCTGAAGAAGCAATAAAAAATGTGAAAAGCATCCTCTCCAACAAATGAAAAAAGATAACAGGCCTGCCCTTCAAAAAGCTTTTTAAATGTGAGTATTGTAATTTGCCTAAAATGTCTTATATTCTTATTAGCAGAGAAAAAATAAAAAGCACCCATTACGGAGATATACTTGAGAAAACTGTTCAAATACTCCATTATTGGTTTTGTTTTATTCCTATTTCTTGCCGTAACTGGATTCTGTAAAGACAATGACGATAAAAACAAAGAGCAAAAACTAAAAAATTTAACCAGTATCCTCACATACCTGAGTGGAGATGCCAGCCTTGTGGATTCAAACTCAACAAGTTTCAATAGGAAAAACCAGTACGGCGGTGGTTTTGGAATTAACGCTTTATTTGACATAAGAAGACTCTTAATAGGGATGGGTACAGAAATAACATACACATTTAAATCAGATACAAATTACAATTACTATTATGAATCCTATTACGCAATTGAATTATTTTTAAACACAGGGTTCAAAATAATAAACTCAAGGCCCAAGTTATCCTTGCTCGGGGGAGGCGGAATAAAACATATGAACTCTCGATATTCTTCATCAATAGTCCCGGACCTGAGAGCAGAAATTCTCCTCATCCCCTTCTCCAGAAAAGGGATAGGATTTTCTTTGTTTTATGTCCACACATTTCATCCAGATTTTATGGTTTTTGAAACTGTAGGTTTTAAAGTAGTAAAGACATGGGAAAAGAAAAATTGAAGAGACTGGAAAAAACATTTAAATTGAAATCTAAGTTTACATTCATTCTCTCAGTGCTTCTTCTGTGTATATTCTTAATAATCTCCAGCTGCACCATAACAAACGAGAACCAGATCCGGTTCTATGCTCTGATTATCGGAATTAACAACTATGCAGATACAAACGTACCAGATCTTGACTATTGTGTTAGCGACGCAGTAGAAATGAAAGATGCACTGATCAACCAGGGCTGGAATGAATCTGATACTGTAATACTACTTGATTCTCAGGCATCAAAGACAAACATCATCCAGAATCTGAACGATATTTTCTCAAAAGCCAGCAGCAGCGATTTTATTCTCGTCTACTATTCCGGCCATGGAACGGTAATACCTGATACAAACGGTGACGAGAATGATGGGGAAGATGAAGCGATAGTCCCATGGGATTTCACCTATGGTGATTATTCTACACTACTTCTTGACGATGAACTGGGAGAGATTTTTCAGGAATGTCCAACCGATAAGGGAGCAATTATCTTCGATTCATGTAACAGTGGAGGTTTTATAAACAAATCAATCAGAGACAAGGGTATTAACCCAAAAACATTAACTACAGGATCAAAAAACCCGGGACTGAACGGAGATCTCGATATAACAAGTTTCCCGGTTCTAACCGCATCATCGCAGGATGAGTACAGCTATGAAATCGGTGGAGAAATCTCTCATGGGGTCTTTACCTATTTTATTCTTGAGGGTATGAATCACGGTTATGCAGACAGCAATGGAGATGGTCTTATATCAATAAAAGAAGTTTTCTCATATTCAAAAGAAAATACAATAGAATTAACCGAAAACTACCCGTCAATTACCCAGACCCAGCATCCACAGATCTTATTCCATAAAAGCTTCGTTGATATAACAATAACAAGGTAAAACCTGTTAACTCACCACCTGTTATATGTCGATGTAATAATTAAACGGGTAAAAAATACCGTTTTGTTTTCCATTCATTACATTTTGCACCTAAGGATAAATACAGATGGGTGAAAAAAGCTATCTCGGAAAAGGTATAGAAAGAGTTATATTTGTCCTCATAGCACTGGGTGTTGGTCTGATCTTCTTTGAAGAATATGCAAATTACAGGGTTTATCCCCCAGCCATTAAAAGATACATAATCGCCGGAAACCTGTTTTTCGATTTTGCATTTACGGTTGAGTTTATTGCAAGGATTTTTAAGTCATCCAGTAAAGGCGGAACTGGTCGGTACATGGTATATGAAGGGGGTCTAATAGATTTCTTCAGCTCAATTCCACTCCTGCTTTTTTATTCATCACCAATGTTTTTCTCACTATTTACATCCCAACAACTTGGAATACTACCAGCAATAGGAATTTTCAGATTCCTGAAAACTGCAAAAATGATAAGAGTTGCAAGAGCATTGAGGGTAATCAGAGCACTCAAGTTCCTCGGAAGGGTAAAGAAAAGATACTTTATGACCCCAAGATACATAGCCCGGGCTATTACTCTTTCCACCGGAGCCCTCATTCTAATACTGATGGGTTTCAGCTACTCATTTTCTGAAAGAGTATTTTCTCCTGAAGCAAAGGAAATAAATAACATGCTTGCCAGTTACATTAAGAATTACCCTGAAATAGAAACGGGAGATGTACTTATCAATCTGGCTTCTGGCTCTGATAAGGTTTTAATGATCGAATGGTCCGGGAAAATTATATATAAAAAGCAGGGATTGGAAAGTATAGAGGATAATTTCATGCCATATGAATATACATCCCAGGTTATTGGTGATTATAAGATCTATTACAGTCTATTAGATACCTCGGTAGGACTTTCCTATGTAAATCTCCTGGTATATTCAGGTATTATCCTTATAATTATTCTATTCTCAACCCTTTACCGAGGTTTTTTCAACAAACATATAACAAAACCAGCTACCTATATGCTAAGAGGCTTTAAAACCATCAGTTTTAATACTGCAACACCAATTCCCGAGAGATTCTCAGATTTCGAAATTTATAAATTGGCGGAGCAGTATAATAAAAAGTGGCTCCCACTTAAAAAACGATTGCTTGAGTTAAAAAGACAGAACGAATACAACAAAAAAAACAACAATATTTCTTAATATTTTATATATCAATTCACAACTTCTTACTCTCCTTTTCAGCAGCATCCAAGATTTTACCAATAAGGCTCTCTTTTGTATATCCGGGAACAAATACCGTTGCAAGTTTAAGTGATTCATGCCCAGTATTGACTATCTGATGTCTCTCACCTTCTCTAATCCAGAGGGCCATCTCCGGTTCGATCTCTATCTCCTCACCCTCACAAACAGAAATGCCCCTGCCAGATAGTATAAGTATCAATTCAGGTCTATCATGCTTATGATAATCCGTCTTACTTTCAGGATATATAATTGCAAAACTAAATGTTATCTCAGGCACGTTCCTTTTATCAGGGGCCAGCAGAACCTTTATATACCTCTTATAGGGGTCTGGAACCAGCACTCCCTCCTCTTCCCAGCATTTAATTACCTCCATAATTTTTCCTCCTCCAATGTTTATGAATAGGTATAAAATCCAACTGAAAAACTACCCTCACTATTTTTATTTTGTCTCTTCCTGCCCCTGGAGCACCAGCTTCAACATGATTTACCTATTATTCTCCTTTTCGTGACTGACAAAATCTATCCAGTAAGAAAGGGCTCTACGTATCTCTTTGCGAACCAGATTTTTATCCCTTTTCTTAATCGCATCAATGTACATTTTATGATTTCTGTAAGCATCAAGGGGATTAACCTTCACGGTTTTTTCGATAGAAGCAAAGAATAATCTATAAACAGCCTTTGCAATCTTTTCTACTAGAGCATTCCTGGTAATTTCAAAAAGAGTATAATGCACATTTAGGTCGAGATCTCTCAGGACTTTCGGATCATTTATATTTTTCTCTGATGCCTCTTTCAACTTATTGTTAGCCTCCTCAAGCCTTTCAATCTCCTTATCACTTGCCTTCTCTATAGCCAGCTCAGCAGCTCCAACCTCCAACAACAATCTCAACTCCACAAGTTCACGTGAAGTACCCTGCTCAAATGCTAGGCTCAGAATTAGCGGATTTAGCATAAGACTCGAAATTGACCTGGCGATAAAGGTTCCAGCCCCCCGCTTTATTTCGATAACCCCCAGTGAAGAAAGCATTTTGATCGCTTCCCTTACAGAGTTGCGGCCAACTCCGAGGGTCTGAGCCAGTTCCATCTCTGTCGGTACCTTATCTCCGGGTTTCAATTTTCCCGAGAGAATAGAATCGGTTATCATGTTCAGGATCGTAACTGAAATAGGCTCCCTGTTAAGGGGTTGAATAATGTCAGGAAAAATATTTTCTGTCATTTGTTGTTTGCCTGTCCGAGTTTTAATATTCGGAACAAAACCTCCCTCTCAACCAAGTATCAATTCAGGTAGAAATGTAATCAATTCGGGTATAAATAGAAAAATCAAAAGTAAAAATATAATGGTCCCGATAAAAGGTATTAAAGCCTTTGATGCCTTCGAAATTCTAACTTCTGCAATATCGGAAGCCACATATAGGCACAACCCCACAGGTGGGGTTACAAGCCCTATACCTATAGTAATAACAACCATTACTCCAAAATATATAGGATCAAGACCCACCGCCTGTGCTACAGGGAAAAGTATTGGAAGGAGTAAGATCAATGTAGCAATACTCTCCATAAATGTTGTAATAATAAGTAAAATGATAACTATAATTGTCATCATAACAACCGGAGATTCTGTTACACTGAGTAAAAACTCCCCGACCAGCCTGGGAAAGCCATTGGCCGTTAAAAGCCAGGTATAAAGGCCCGCAGTTGCTATTATAAAAAAAACCTTGGCCGTTGAGAGAGCAGTTCGCCAGAGAGAATCAAAAATGAATCTAAAATTTAGCTCTTTATAAACAAAAAACCCTATAATAAAAGCATAGGCAACAGCCACAGCACCTGCTTCTGTTGGAGTAAATATCCCACCAACAATTCCACCAACTACTATAAGTGGCATTAACAGTGCCCAGAATGCATCCTTGAATGTTTTTGAAATCTCTCTAAAACTGAGTTTCTCTTCTTTTTTAATGTAATTCTCTTTTTTTGCCAGCAAATAAGCTGTTCCCATTAGAGAAAATCCGATCAACACTCCCGGTATAATACCTCCAAGAAAAAGTTTGCCAACAGAAACACCCAGCATCGCACCAATGATCACCATTGGGATACTTGGCGGTATAACTATACCAATGGTTGAAGAAATTGCAGTAACAGCAGTGCTGTAAGGTTTAGAATACTTTTGCTCTATCATATAGGGAATAATAATCCTTCCGATCCCAGCTGTATCTGCCACCGCGGAGCCAGAAATTCCCGCAAATATCATACTGGCAAGTATATTAACGTGGGCAAGTCCACCAGTGATATGTCCAACCAGTGAATTGGCAAAGTTAATTATTCTTTTACTTAATCCGCCGGCACCCATGAGATATCCTGCAAGCATATAAAGAGGCACTGCCATAAGTGGAAATGAATCAACCGAAACAAACATCCTCTGGGTAATTACCAGTAGGGATGTCATCGGATGGGTTATAAGGCCAAAGAGAGAGCTCAGACCCAATGCAACACCTATTGGAAATCCAAGTATCAAAAAAATAAAAAAACTTATCAACAAGAAAGAAATCATTTATCCACCCTACGATTATGCAATATCAATAGAAATTGATGTACGGTACCGATAATCATAAGAATTCCAGAAAGAGGTATAATCAGGTAAACAAGATTCATGGGTAAAAATCTCATGGATGAGGCTACCTGACCCCTCGTTTTTATAACAAGCTGAGTCCCAAAAATTGTAACCGCTGCAAAAAAAACAATAGAAACAAATAACACCATAATTTGAAGAGCTTTCCTTATCATCCCCTTGATGTTTCTTTCCAGAAGATCCACAACCAGATGCTCTCCTTTACTGACCAGAACAGCTGCACCCAGAAATGCCGCCCAGACCATGCAGTACTCCGCAAGCTCTGCCGACCAGATCAGAGAGAAATGCAAAACGTACCTGCTTAACACATTTGCAAATACAATTAAAGACATAATTCCAATGAGAGCGCCAGTTACTACTCTCAATACCTTATTGATGGCTTCTATCATCTTACTCATCGTAGTTATCTGTATTTTTATCTATATTTTTATCATACAATGTGCGTAAAAATCAAGCTACCTCCCTCCTATAAGGGAGGTAGCACCTTCTTATAAGAATTACTTACCGAAATTATATGCTTTTTCAATCAAATCACGTCCAAACTGGTCCACAAACTGCTCACTAACCCCCTTGGTTGCTTCCCTGAAAGGACCAAGATCCGGATGGGTTACCACCATCCCTTTCTCTATCAGTTTGCCCAACATGTCCTCAGTCTGGGCTTTTATCAACTGGCGGTCATAGTCCCTTGCTGCTATTGCTGCTTCCTGTACTATCTTTTTTTGCTCCTCTGTCAGGCTCTGCCAGAAATCTTCATTCATTACAAGAGGCATGGGTTCATAAATATGATTCGTAATTGCCAGGTATTTTTGAACTTCATAGATTTTATGAACATAAATTATTGGAATGGGATTCTCCTGACCATCAAATGCTTTCTGCTGGAGAGCCATATAAACCTCAGGCCAGGGAAGAGGGCTTGGATTAGCACCGAGTGCCTTCATGGTGGCCAGAATAATTGGATTCTCCGGTGTCCTGATTTTTAATCCCTTTACATCGTCCGGGGTATAGATTGGTCTGACAGAGTTCGTCAAACATCTAAAACCATTTTCCCAGTAAGCAAGTACTCTCATGTTTTGTTTCAGAAGGAGCTTACTCACCTCAGCATTTATATCGCTATCATTAAAAGCCCAGGCCTGCTCGAAATTCTCAAACAGAAATGGAAGAGCCGTAATTCCCATCTTCGGTTCGTAATTTGCGAAAATCCCTGCGCCTGCAACTGTCATCTGAATTGTACCTATCTTTACCCCTTCTATTGCATCCCTATCACCTCCAAGTTGGCCACCATAGTAGATCTCTACTTTGATCAGACCGTTTGTTTTAGATTCAACCATATCTTTGAACTTATGAGCAGCCTTATTCCTTGCATCATTTTCAGCTCCCACATGTGCGAACTTAATAACCTTCACCTCCTCTGGTTTCTCACCTGTGGCTGATTTTTCACTTGCGCCATAAACACTTACAAATACAAACAGGAAAAGCAATGAAATTAATGTACAAAAAACTCTTTTCATCATTTTAGACACCCTCCTTTGTTAATCATTATTACTCTCTGATATTTATCAGAAAGAAACTTCATGAATAATTTTAAAGCAATCACCTCCTCAATAATTATTAGGATGTACTACATCCTACATTTTTTATTTTAAAAGATTTAACTTCATTGTCAAGTAAAATCTCCAGGATTTCATAAATATCTTTATAATGAACACAACTCATATTAACTGATACCACTTTTTTATGCAAAAACTTATCGGTACATATTCTTTGCCTCTCTTCTATCAACGGGCATGGCACTTTATTAAATATTTAGTTACGTAACAATTACCTGACCTAAAGATATTTTACTGCTAATAAGGTTTT
>CAZFGQ010000107.1:2090-8021 GCA_964518675.1 uncultured Spirochaetota bacterium | reverse complement strand
TCCCTGGATATTGTGAAATAAGATATCTTAAATGGGTTTATATAATTGTAAGTTATTTATATTTTTTCACATTAATATTGATATATTAATACATTTTTAATAATTTTGAATTTTAATTTCCCATGAAGCTGGTTAACATTAAAAAATTAAATCTCAGATAGGAAGGTTATAAGATGCCAGTACTACTCGATAAGCATGTAAGGGCTATATACGATTATGTCAGGCTTCAAAATGAGTGGCGTTTAAGGACAATTAATCTCATTGCAAGTGAGAATGTTTGTTCAAATACCGTTAGAAAATTGGCAGGGTCTGATTTTGCGCACAGATACGCTGAAGGACACCCGGGAGAGAGGTATTACCAGGGTACAGAATACATCGATAAAATAGAAAGCGACCTGAGGAATGATTTCAAAACCCTGTTCAGATGTGCCCATGCGGATGTGCGGCCCATAAGCGGGACAAACGCAAATGAAGTCGTATTTTCAAGTTTTATAAATCCTGGTGATATTGTAATGGTTAACTCGACCCCTGGAGGGGGACATATAAGTCATCATCTGGCTGGTTCAGTAGGCAAGTTTACCAGGAATGTGATTGATTTTCCTCTTGCTGATGATGGCTTTCATATTGATGTTGCAAAGACAAAGGATTTAATAAGGATTTGCAGACCGAAGTTGCTCATATTTGGAAGAAGCCTGTTTCTTTTTCCAGAGCCGATAAGCGAACTTTACGATATATGTCAGGAATATGGAATTATAATTGTTTATGATGCTGCCCATGTGCTTGGATTAATAGCAGGTGGAAAATTTCAGGATCCAATTGGCGAGGGAGCATATATTGTTACAGGGAGTACTCATAAAACTTTTTTTGGTACTCAGAGAGGGGTAATACTGAGCAATATGGGAGCAAATGAATGGCAAAAGGTTGATAAAGGTGCTTTTCCAGGTTCTTCGAGCAACCATCATCTTGATACGCTTGTGGGGCTTGCAGTGGCTACTCAGGAAATAATTTCGTTTGGAAGAGAGTACAGCGAACAGGTGGTAAAGAATGCCAAAGCTCTTGGGAGAGCTATGAAAAAGGAAGGGTTTGACGTTCTATGTGAAGAACATGACTTTACGGAGTCCCATCAAATTGCTGTAAATGTTGCAAGGTTCGGTGGAGGTAAGATGGTTGCCAATTTGCTAAAAGAAAACGATATAATACTCAATATGAATATTCTTCCCCATGAACCTCTTAGAAATGTAACAAACCCGGATGGTATCAGAATTGGTGTTCAGGAGATGACAAGATTTGGAATGAAGGAACAGGAGATGGAATATATAGCTAAACTTATAAGAGAATGCATTATAGATGGTAAAGAAGTCCGGGAAGAGGTTAACAGGTTCAGAAGTAGCTACACCGAGGTTAAATACTCATTTGATGAGATACTTTCAGATCTCCCCTCGCCAAATAAACTGTAAAAACGATTTACTCATAAATAGAGCGAATGTCGAGTTTTTTCTAAAAAATAAAGATCCGAAGACAAGATAAGCTTAAAAATGTTGTAGTACTGGCTAACTTCGAATGATTTAAATCAATACTTGCTGATTTCTTTATTTTGCATCAATAATTTGCGTTTCATAATGAAGACTCGAAGTTCGGCACAAATTATAATCGATTTGAATTTCAGGGATAGATGACAGATGCTCAGTATTTTGATCACAAATGATGACGGGATACATACCAGGGGTATAAAACAATTGGCTGAAGAGCTGGGTTGTATGTACAATGTTTACGTTGTTGCTCCGGATAGGGAAAGAAGCGCCACAGGACACTCAATTTCCCTTCACGATCCAATAAGAGTAAAAGAACTGGAAAGGGGGAGAGTGTATTCTATAGATGGCACACCTGTGGATTCAGTGCATGTAGCCCTGCTTGGGCTTATAAAAAAACCAGTTTTTACCATAGTTTCGGGTATAAACTTTGGCCTTAATCTGGGACAGGATGTTTTTTATTCGGGTACTGTTTCAGCAGCATTTCAGGCTAATACCTTTGGAATCCATGGGATTGCAATTTCAATTGATCGTGAAGGTGATAAAATTTATTACGAAACAGCTTCTAGGGTTGCTCTTGCCCTTGTTAAAAAACTTGAAAGCTTGAAGGGCGGCGCAAGGTTTATTCTTAATGTAAATGTGCCCAATCTACCTTTTAAAGAGATACGGGGTATTGAGATAACCAGACTCGGGAAAAGAATATACAGGGATAAGATGATTGAGAGGGAAGATCCCAAGAAGAATAAATATTTCTGGTTTGAGGGCGGTAATATTGAAGATGTGCTTGAACCTGGAACGGATGTTTATGTCGTCAGAAAGAACAGGGTTTCCATAACCCCTTTGACACTTGATCTGACAGCATACAATGATATTGAGATGCTAAAAGATGAAGGTTTTTCAGATATCCTTGAATAGTTTTTGATGGAATGGTATTATGGTTTATTATATGAACGAGATATAGTAGAAGAGTTTGGACTACTCTTTACTGTCGGCAAAATGAAACTCCTAAACCCCTGAGCTGGAAAATCGGATGGCCACGCGCGAAGAACGAATAAAAAAAATTATTGAAATGGCCAGGGAGGACCTTAAAAAGCACCGCTACCATACCGCCCTTGCAAGCCTCGAGGAAATATATGAGGCTGATAATGATAATTCCGAGATCCATTACTACCTTGGGATAGCAAATGCAAGGCTCGGCAGATATAAAAGAGCGGCCTTTTTTCTTGAGAAAGTTATAAACTCAGATTTGAGTTTTTTAAACAGGATTCATGCAAGAATGATACTGGGATATATACACACGATACTTGAAAATTATGAAGAAGCTTTGAAGCATTTCTCGGAGGTTGTGAAAGCTGGGTTTGAGAGTGCACAGGCTTATTCTGCCATTGGATACTTGAAATATAAGCTGGGGAATACCAAAGATGCTATTATGACCCTGTACAGGGCGGTTGAGCTGGATGAAAATAATGCAAATGCCCATAATTCACTGGGATATATTCTTGCAGAGACAGAGATAAATCTTGAAGAGGCTTATGAGGAATGCAAAAAAGCTCTAAGATTGGACAGGAATAACCCGGCCTATCTTGATAGTCTGGGCTGGGTTTGCTACAAAATGGGGAAACTTACCGAGGCAAAAGAATTGATCAGGAGTGCCTATGAAAAAGCTCCTGATAATGATGAGATAAAGTATCACTATAATGTAGTTTTTAAAAAAATATAGTATTGCATTTAAGTTGGATTCATAACACCTCATAGGTGCTTTCTTAAGCTGGTTTATAATCCATTAAGGCCGATTTAGGGTAAAAAGTGATATTCCTCTTTTTGTAAATCATTTATAAGGATTTTGGTTATTTATAATTTGCAGAGGACAGGTGCAATGACCCATAAAGAGCGATTTTTAATGGCGATAAACCATGAGGAGCCTGATAGGGTTCCGCTTGATGCGTGGTATACACCCGAAGAGGAGCGAAAGGTCCTTGAATATCTTGGAGAAGACACATCAAAACTTTCCCTCTATGCTGCCGATGGAGGACTTCTTCCCCATCTGATGGACCATGATTTTCTTATATCCTGGATTGGACCTTGTACTGGATACTATTTAAAAGAAGATGATGAATACTACGATGAGTGGGGTATAAAATGGAGATGGGTTGATACTCATTCTGGAGCAAGATATACAGAAATGGCTGAGCATCCACTTGCCGATATAAAGGATCCCGATGAGTTTAGTGTGCCTGATTTCAAAGATGAATCCCGGTACGTTGATATCAGGCATATGGTGGAAAAATATGGTAGAGAATACGGTATTGTTGGAGGAGTTGCCTGTACACTTTTTGAGCTTTCCTGGTATCTGAGAGGAATGGACAGGGTGCTTGAGGATATGATAAGAAACCGGGATTTTTATCATGCCTATCTGGATAAACTTATGACCTGGATAATTGATGCGGGCTCAAGATTGGTTGAGATAGGTGTGGACGTGATATTTATAGGGGACGATTTTGGGATGCAGGACAGGATGCTCATTTCCCCCGAGATGTTCAGGGAGTTTTTTAAGCCCAGATATGAAAAGCTTTTTACATTGTTTCGAGAGAAAAATCCCGATATTAAGTTTGCGTTTCATACTGATGGAAATGTTTATCCAATCCTTTCTGATTTTGTGGATATTGGTCTACATATACTGAATCCTGTTCAGCCTGCCTCAATGGACCCTGCGAAACTGAAAAAGGATTTTGGGAAATACCTGACTTTCTGGGGTACTGTAGATAACCAGTGTGTTATGCCATTTGGTACTGTTGAGGATGTTGTAAATGAAGTTAAGCTTCGCTTAAAGACTGTTGCCCCGGGAGGAGGACTTATCATTGCCCCCGCTCATAATATACAGCCCCAGACACCTGTTGAAAATGTCATGGCCTTTTATGAGTCAGTAAAAAAGTTTGGAAAATACCCCATTAATATTTGAGTTTTGTTAATCTAAATATTACATGGTTTGCTTAAGGTATAATGAACCTATGGGACGAACTTCATTATGCTGTTGCCATCTGATTCTGCTATAAAGATTGCTCCACTTGAGTACATATGTTGACTTATGGTGTGTTTTAATATACCGTCGGTGCCAAATACATTTACATAGCCATCTCCATAATCGTCAATATAAAAGGCGTAAACATTACTGTTCCCATCTACTCCTATACCAGCTGGATAACCTGGGATAGGCCAGCTTTTCTCGAACCTTCCCGTTAGGACCGTACTTCCAAAAGTAAAGTAAGAATTATATGATTAATATAGTCTAATAATTATGAGGGTTGTTAGTTTAAAAGCTTGATAATTTATCGGGGTTTGGGCATGGGCTCATTTACCGGAAGGAGAGAAAGATGAAGAGATACACAGTGTGGTTTGTTGTAGCAGTGCTGGTACTGCTTGTTGGGGTATTTGCCTTTGGTGGTGAACCTGTTTACAACGTCGAAGCTGGTTCGCGTGCTTTTTTAATTTGTGGGTTGGGTGATAATGGCGACAGTTTCAGGTATAATTTAGAGTACCAACAAGTAAGGGAATCATCGAGAACACCATATGGGAGTTCCTTTTTAGGGAATTTCGACTATTATTCCGTAAAATAATTGCGAAGGTGATTGGGAAGCGGTTATTCTTATCCTTTTACAGCCCCTTTTGTGAGGCCGCCTATGAGATGTTTGCTCAAAAAGATAAATATGAGTACAACGGGGATGGTGGTGATAACGGATGCTGCCATCATCTCACCCCATTTGATTGAAAACTGGCCAACAAAGGATTGAATTATTCCAACAGGCAGGGTGCGCATTTCGTTTTTATCCATTATTGTCAGAGCAATTATAAACTCATCCCAGCACATGATAAATGCCACTATGGAGGTTGCCGTGATACCAGGGCGAACATTTGGCAAAATAACTCTGAGGAAGGCCTGGAACTTGGTGCATCCGTCCACCTTTGCGGCATCGTCGAGTTCTGTGGGGATTGAATCGAAGTATCCCTTTAACATCCATATTGAGAATGGTAGTGTAAACATCAGGTAAGGAAGTACCAATCCTATATAGGTACTGAGTAGTCGCAGTTTCAAAAACAGGGTATAAATGGGAATGAGAATCAGAACTATTGGAAGCATCTGTGAAATAAGAACAACATATATCAGTGTCCTTCTGCCGAAGAATTTCATCCTGGAAAAAACATATCCGGCAGGGGTAGCCAGAAAAAGGGTGAGTACCACGCTGGCAATCGTCACGATCATGCTGTTTTTAAAATAGGTCAGAAATGGGATGGATGATGCAAGATTACCGGCTATAATCGAGATGTAATTTGAAAATGTAAAGTGTTTTGGAAATAATGTGGGTGGTATTTTAAAAATTTCTGGTTGAAATTTAAATGAGGTATT
>CAZFGQ010000107.1:0-1990 GCA_964518675.1 uncultured Spirochaetota bacterium | reverse complement strand
AAATCTTATATAAACTATGCTGAATCCCAGAAGAAATAAGAGCCAGAAAATTCCAACTGCTGATGCATATCCCATGTTCATGCTTCCCCTGAATGAAACCCTGTATATGAGAACGGGAAGTGTTGTGGTTTTGTTAATTGGGCCTCCTTTTGTGGTGGTCCATATAATGGTTATGTATTGGAACTGCCATATAAACTCGAGTATTGTCGACAGGGCTATGATCTCCCGCATGTTGGGAAGCGTAATGTGAATAAACCTCTGGATGCCATTTGCGCCATCAACTTTTGACGCCTCTATCTGCTCTTCCGGTATCGCCTGGAGTCCTGCGTATAAAATTACAAACATGAACGGAAACATCTTCCAGATTGTTGCAAATATTACCGTAGGCATTGCGAGATTCGGGCTTTTCAGCCATGGGACAAACTCATCAATTATCCCGAGTTGTTTGAGCACAACATTAACTATTCAACCGTTCCGCCCACATACACAATGGTGTTTAAAAAGGCAACCCAGAAATCCTTATCAGTAAGCATTTTCACATAGTTTCTGAAGCCTATAAACTCCATCCCTCTTGCATCGGTAAGGTAAAATCTTGTGAAACTTGTTATGAATGCATTGAAAAGGGGGAATATTATAACAAAGGAAATTACCAGCAGTGCCGGAAGGATGAGGATAAGTGCAAAAGCCTTATCGTTAAGCTCTCGTCTTTTGCCTCACCCTTTCCAAGCAAAATACTCTGGACAGCTTCCATAAATGCAATCTCAATCTCATACTTTTTCTGAGTAGCCCATACATTCGGGTTTTTCATCCTTGACATCTGTGCCAGAAATGTCTTTACATAGTGATTGTCATATACAGGGTCATTGTACTGTTCTTTAACTACCGGCATAAGGCCTGTTCTTTTAAAGTACTCCTTTGTGGTAACCTCATCCGTTGTGATAAACTTCATCAGATCCCAGGCAAGATCTTTATGCTTTGACTGCTTTGACATACAGAGAATGTGGGATGCAGGCTGTACGTAACCCGGCCACTCGGCAACATCCCATTCATCCCTTGACATACCTTCTCCGTCAAGTACACCTGCAATCCAGGGTCCTTCAAAGAAGAATCCTATCTTTCCGTTTGCAAAGAGGGTTCTAAGATTTCTTACCTCTTCACCAAATGGTACAATCCCTGCATCTACGGCCTCTTTAACCATTTCAACTGTCTTTATTGTTCCGGGGGAATTGACAACTGGTTTTCCGTTTTCATCAAGTATATCTCCTCCGAATTGCCAGAGCAGGATATGAAAGGTATCTGCTGAGTATTCATCTATACCCAGCTGAAGCCCAAGTCCATATATGTCTTTTCCAAGAGCTCCGATGGCCTTTACCTGATTCATAAAATCCTCAAAACTGGTGGGCCTACCGCTTACTCCTGCTTCTCTAACGAGCTTTTTGTTGTAAACCAGTACCCATGGATTTGGATTCCATACAAGCCCAACCATCTTACCATTGAGCTCACCACCTTTATATGCTGGAACAAGTTTTGAAATAAAATCCTGATCCATGAAGTTGTAAAGATCCTCAACAGCATCCGGCATCATCCCAAACTTACCAAGCCAGAGCGATTCGATTGTGAAAATATCCGGTGCATTTCCGGCTTTGATCTGAAGTGTTATTTTGTCAGGTGTGTCTTCCCAGGCCAGGGGGATGACTTCAACTCTTACACCGGGATGCTGACTTTCCCAGTATTTGATTCGCTCGGGTAGCCATTCCTCTCCACCAGATGCCTCTGCAACCATCCAGCTTGTGAACTTAATTACGATTTCTTCCTTCTTTTCTGGTGCGGCCTTTTTCTCTTTCTTTCCTCCACCGGCATATGCCAGGGAGAGTGAGAAAATTAGAACCAGAGAGATAAGGATAAAAAGTTTTTTCTTTTGCATCTTGTACCTCCTTTGCAGGCGAGATATTGCAAAGAAAAATTGTTAGACCTGAAAATATTGGTATTG
>CAZFGQ010000106.1:0-8103 GCA_964518675.1 uncultured Spirochaetota bacterium | reverse complement strand
GACAATTAGATTGAAATATTTATTCCCTTCCTAATACATTCTCCCAAAAAATTGGGAGAATACGGATGAAGGGAAAAAGTTCAAAGAACAACAAAGGTAACCTAACAGAAGAACAATTACGCTGCAAAGCAGTAGAGCTTTATGAGCAAAATTGGAAAGTAGGTGATATCTGTTCGGCTCTTGGCTGTTCAAGAAGCTGGTTTTATAAATGGTTAAACCGATATAAAACCAGCAGTGATAAATGGTTTCAATCAGAATCACGGACTCCAAAAACAATTCATCGGAGCATTGATCCACAGATGGAACAACTGATAATTGATACAAGAAAACAATTAATGGCTTCCCAGTTTTATCAATATGGTCCCCAGGCCATCTATTATACACTGGAACAACAGGGATACTCTCCACCTCCAGTATGGAGTATTGCTCGAGTATTAAAACGGAATCACCTAACTCATAAAAAGAGAAAAGGCCCTTACATTGCAAAAGGCAAAAACTATCCCTATCAATACGTCTTATGCCACCAAATGGATTATGCTGGCCCAAGATACTTGGCCTGTAAAGCACGCTACTACTTCCTTAACCTGATAGATTGTGATATTCACTGGTCACAAACCAGTGTATCGGAAAATAAAACAGCAGACCCCGCATGCCATAAATTGATTCAATTTTGGAAAACCGTTGGTGTACCAGATTTTCTGCAAATGGACAATGACCCAGCGTTCTGGGGGAGTATAAAACACCCCACAGCTGTGGGTAAAGTGATCCGTCTGTGCCTGTTATTAGGTGTGATACCTGTTTTTATCCCCCAGAATGAGCCCTGGCGTAATGGAATCATAGAACATTTTAATAACACCATGCAAAACGCCCTTTTAAAAACCAATTATGAAAATCTCGAGGAGCTGCAAAAAACAGCTGAACGGTTCGATTATGTGCATAATCATAATCATCATTACAGCACCCAAAATGGAATGACTCCTGCAAAGGCATTCGAACATTACCGATATCCATTTAAGCCTTTAGATCCATCATTTGAAATGCCAAAAGACAAAATACCATTGGAAACTGGACAGATCCATTTTATACGTTTTGTCAGAAGCAATCTCAGGTTCAACATATTCGGCTTATCTTATCCAATGCCAGAAAAAGCCAAGTATGAGTATATTCTGGGCATAGCCCTTGTCGAAGAACACCGGCTTATAATATACAAAGACACAGAATATTTAACAGAGTTTCCTTTTTCTTTTACATAGTAGTGTCCACGATGTTGTGCGAATTTAAACAATAATTTTTTGCGACTCCCCCTAGGGGGAGTCCACGATGTGGTGCTACTTTATTGCTAATAAAAAGTGTCCACGATGTTATGCTATTTATGAGTTAATTATTAATTTTGCAGATGGTATATTTACTGCACCATCTTCCAGTGATTTGTTGGATAATTCATTCATATTTATAACATTTTCAATATTTACGAATTTATCTGAATTTAGAATAATATCAATAAACTGGTTTGGATTTATGGATTTTTTTGTTTTGGGATCGGTTATTAGAAAAGTTCCGCCTTTATTTTCCAATTCAATAAGTGATTTATATCCAAATTTATCCAGAAATGAGGCAGTTAATATAAAATTATCATGTATTGCAAGGTTATAAGACTCAAATGGATAAAATTCGTTTTGAGCCATTGTTAATAAAGAAGCTGAAATAAAAATAAAAAACATAATTGCAATTAATAAAGGTTTTCTCATTTTATTTATTCCTTTTTAATTTAATTGAAATGAACAATATGAATAAGTGCATATAATACAATAGTAAGTTAGAAAAATACAGTAATTTTTTTAATAATAATATTACTTGTATTTGTTTGTATATTTTTCTATTGTCTGGCATTAAATATTATGGTAAAGTCTAAAATTTCCTTTAAAATTGAAAATGGTTATGCCGTGGCTTTTTTTGATATGTGTCCATTTCTATTTTCTTCTCAACCATGTAATTTTCTGATATTTTTTAACACAGTAAGATCATAACTACTCACTTTTATTCTTCTCCATTTTACACCTATAAACTGTATGGTTTAATTTGAAACAGAAGAACAATAAATTAAAATGATTTGTAAAATATTACTACTTTTTAGTTATAAAATTATGAGAATAAAGAAGGGAGCACTTACTTCTATCACATGTATAATTCAACTCTCACAATTATTTTCAAGATGTTATACTTCACTATTGTTTTAGCTTTTGAAAAACTGCGTTTATAGATAAATTAAACAAAAAAACTTTCGGCTCTCTTTTGATTTTTAAAACCTCTAGTGTGCCATGTATGTTCATCGTTTTCAACAAAACCTGGTTTTCGATTGAGCCGGTAATACCAGTATTCACTACGTATTGTAAAGTAGGTATGGCCGTCGCATAGCATTTCCTTTGGACCAGATTTGTCACATTCCTGTTATATTGTGACAATCTTAGCCTTTGTTTCCGAAGGCATGATGGCAGGTAATTAATTATTTATAGCAGGAAAAATCCTTCCGGCAATTGGGGATTCGAACCCTCAACCTCTAGCTCCGGAGGCATAATGAACTTCCATATTGGGCATATTTAATAAGCTTTTGGCATGTTTTTCCAGGCATTCTTGTATTTTTCCATATAATTCATGTGGGCTTTGCTCGAAGTGTGTACGGTTTTATCCATAGTTAGTTCTAATTTTATTTCTGGTTTTTAATGGAATAATACTCTATGGATTGATTTGCAGATTTTATATTTATTGAAAAAAATAATCAATTCTAACTTTTAAATTGGAGTTATTTTATTTGAAAAGTTATATTGAGCTGAATTATGATTAATCTAGTTAGAAACTTATATTTATCGAAAAAATGGATTGTTTTAATGAGGAATCAGGTTAAAAATATTTTTAGATTTATTTGCCTAATCGATGAGATAAAAAAAATTTAACTAGTCAAATAATTGATTTTTACCTTCATAATGAAATCATTTTAATGTTTATTGAGATGTTTTTATGAGGAAAAGGAAGAAACATAAAAAGAAAGATATCATGTGGGATGAAATTGGTGAAAATGGCGATATAGAATTTAATGATGAATTTATCTGTAAAAGCTGCGGGAAGAAGATCTCAGAGTACGACTTTTTCAACCATGAGGGCTTGTGCAGATATTGCAGAGGGATAATTATCCAGGAAAATTTTCCTTCGGGACCACCTGGTTTTCCTGGATTTTAATAGGTCCCACTTATTAGGAAGGTCTGCCATTGTGATCCTTATTTGTAAGTATACATGTAATATTATATATATGCATACTTTTGTATGAAATCATAAACCCATCTCCATAACATCAAGAGTATTCTTTGTGCCTTCAAATAAGCACTTTGAAAGTCTGTATTCTTTGTGGTATTCACCCTGAATCTCCAAAGCATGATCTAAAAGGAGGATTTATCTGTCCTTTTTCCTCTTAATTCCTTTGATATTAATCAGTTACAAATATTTTGAAATTTATTTGAAAATAACTCTATTTCGAGGCCTATTATGAGCTTAATAAAAAAACTCATAATATTTTTCATTATAGTTGCGGTTACCACTACATTTCTTACAACCTGCTCTTTAAATCCTTCAGGAAGTAATACTGAAAAACTCGTAAAGATTCTGGGGAAATTAAATAATGACATTATCAGTGTAAAATCACTCACCAGGGCTATCGACAATGATGTCGACAAATAGTGGATAATGGCACTGGGAGATGGTGATCCCTAGGAGTGTCTGATAGACTTACGGATAGCATATTTATCCACATTAATGCAGACGAGACCCTTGAAGTTTTGATAGAAACAACTACAAGCGACAATTGGATATTGCTTCTAATTGACTCTACTCAACAGGACAAAAAAGATCGGGTAGTTGGCTATATAACAATGGGACAGGGGATGATAGTATAATGAATAATGGACATTCTGCTCCGAATTTAGCAGATGGGATTTTTGGTATTACTTTTTTAGGATCGTTTGGAAAGGTAAAAATCATTACTCCAACAAAGTCTATTAATGAAAGAATCATTGAGTAGAAAAATGATAGAAAAAGGTATTTTTTGCTGGATTGTGAATGTTTTGCAGTTTACGGACAGATATTTTCCAGTTCGTGAATAATAAAAGTTACTATTAACAAGATTGTATGTATATTATAATAGAGCGAAAGTCGAGTTTTTAGAATGATAGATAATGAGGGACGAAGTGTAATAATGAAAAATGTGAGTGCCAGCGAACTTCATGAAATTTCAATGGTTTTTAAAATTTCTTACATTGATTATTGTAAAATATGTAAAAAATAAAAAACTCTAAATTCGCCCTAATAGTAATTTTATGTGGTAGATCAGTGAAAAAGCATAGTGGAGGAATTTTTGTCAAGTGGAGTTAAAAACAACACACTGTTAAGACCTCCGCCGGTGGATAAAACAAAAAAGACCGGTCGGCTTGGCTATCATTCGCCTTGAACACCTTGATAACTTTTCTTATTACCAGTCCTTGCTTCTTTGTAGCAAACAGAGGTTTATGAAAATATGCTATTTAAAGTCGTGTAAGGCTTATGTACACTGCTGGCAATGCAGCACTATTTGTTTGAAGCATATTGTTGATTATCATTTTTTCTTTTTGTAAATCGCATTCTTATTAGTTGCAATAAATTTATAAAGGACTTTAGAAAGTGAATTGGAGCGCCATTAATTTTCTACTAAAGCTGGAGATGGTACAGCCTTACAGACAAGGTTATCGTGTAAAAGGTTCATTTAATCCGGTGGTTTTGGAGTAAAGGATGATGAAAATATCCTTATTATTGAGCCGGTGATGAAACAACCCGTTTGATTGACACAAGTATTAATGAATTGATCCATAATTTTTAGAAAGTAGGTAATTAAAAGTAATATGCGTATTGGATATGTTTCTACATACCCTCCGATTGAATGTGGGATCGCTACCTATACCAGTTATCTAAATGAAGCTATATACAAACTTCATAATGAGACTTTTGTTATTAGTCAATCTGGAGCAATAGGAAGGAATGTCTTTCCTGTATATGATCCGGGGAGTGCTTCTATTGCGAGTAAGATTTATGATCTCAGTATAAGTATGACTCCCGATATTATTCATATCCAGCATGAGTATGGTCTGTATGGATCCCAAAAGGGTGTACAGATTATTGAGCTGATTGTCCGTTTTAGAATGGTTGAGGTTCCGGTTGCGACCACGTTGCATACTGTTTTTCCTGATTTTAAATATGATGAAAAAATTTTAACGCGGCTCATATTAAACGAAAGTAATATTGTAATTGTTCATGAGAATTATCAAAAAGAAATATTGTTAAAAGTATTTGGTCTGGAGTATGATACAAAAATTTTTGTAATTCCTCATGGTGTTCGCAATATTATTATGGATGAACACGGGAAGAGAAAATTAGAATTAGAAGGGAAAAAAGTAGTTCTTCTATGCGGATATTTTCGACCGACAAAGGGATTTCATAAAATTGTTAAGATATTTCCGCAAATCGTTGAAAAAATCCCCAATGCTATTCTTTTAATTGCGGGAAAATCCCGGGGGCTTGAATTTTTGGATTATCAAAGAGAGTTTTTTGAATTGATCAATCAGTCTCCGGTAACAGACCAGATGTTGGTATTACGTGGGCAGTTTCCTCAGCATACCTTTGATACTATTCTTTCTGCGGCGGATTTAGTATGTCTTCCTTATGATAAAAGCGGCCAGAGTGGTATACTGGCTCAATGCTTTGCTCATCATAAACCAGTTGTAACTTCAGATCTATTATCTTTCAGGGCTTCGTTAGATCGTAGTCATGGAGGTTTGCTTGGAAAAGATGATGAGGAAATGGGAGAAGCAATTATTAAAATCCTTTCGGATGATGATTTTAGAAAACAATTAGAAGAAAATATTATTGATTACGTAGACCGGGATGTAAACTGGAAGAATGTTGCAGAGTTGCATATAAAGGCATACCAATCTGTTGTTCGTGTTCCATACGGGAAAGCAAGACATGTTTTTTGGGAGTAGGATAAAGAATTAGCCGGGATTTTTTCAGGCTAAAATTGTTTGTTTATTTTTAAATACATTGAAGTTTGTTATTATTGTCTTTGGAAATATGCTACTCGTAATAGAGCATCCTGTCCAGAATGAAGAAAATGTGTGTCATTTAAATTTCAAGAGTGGATCAAGACAAAGTCCAGTTTTCAACTTTAAATATTCCACTTTACAAGTTTATCTAACAGAATGGAGAAAATATGACTGTTCTGCGCATAACCACCAAGGTATCCTGAACCTTTTCTCTCCACCAAAGTTAAAGAGGAAATCCTGATCCAAAGGTTTCACGGCATTGATCAGCATAAGGAACACTCTACTATTTCTGTGTTGAATCGAGAAGGAAGTGGGGTAGAGTTTCTCTCGAAGTGCCCCGACCTCCGAGGTTACATCAAACAGCCTGGTCCAGAAGGCACTGTCGTTATGGAAGTGGCAACATAGAATAGGTGCTTTTTACCTTCAATATCTGCAAGTTCTATCGGGGGAAACTGGTGGTGCTGAAAATAGATACCAGCATAGGTTGCCATTTCTCTGTTATAGCATTCGATGGAAAGCAACCTGCCTGGTAAGCTGTTGGACTCTGAAATGTGAACTGATTCAAAATCGTGGCATATTTCTCTGCCGGATTCTTCACAGTACATCCGATCAGCTTGCTCTATAATTACATCTAAACTAAATGAAAATGCCAGCCTGCTAATCTTTAGGCTTGAGAACAACGGATACCGCTAAAGGTATCCGGTGTTGCCAATCTTATCACTGATTATTGTATCTCACAAAAAGGATTAAAGCAACCCATGGGAAAAGGCCAAAATTAAAAATATAAAATCAAGAAATATTTAATGATTTCTATCTGAAAAAAATTATTATTTGTTCACCTACTGAGTGCAGATTTGAGCTAATACATTGGCCTTTATGAAGTCTAACAATGTCTGTTTAGAAGGAGGGGTCCAATATGAGAAAAGTACTGCTTTTAATTTCTGCATTTTTATTTAGTGCTGTATTGGTTTATTCTCAGGAAATACCTGGGCAGAAAACCATTGAACTTAACAGACAGAGACTCACTGTTGAAATCTATGTTCAGATGTACGGTTTTTTATCAATTAATCGGCTTGGAGGCATGAATATTGGAGGTGCCTCTCTATCTGAAGTGAAGAAATGGAAAGCATATCAAGGTTTTAGGGAGATCTCAGAACCTGATTTTTTCGAAATAGCAGGATACAAAGAGGAAGCTGAGAGGTGTAGGAAGTATTATGAAAACCTTCGATTAAAAGCACAAAACAGTTTTGCTGGTATGGCTGTATCAGGAATTACTATGATTGCCGGGTTAGCTCTAATAACTTTGAACAATGCAAAATTTTTTATCGTTACAGGAAGTGTTCTTTCACTGGTCGGGACAATAGGATTTTCTATAGCAGCTGTTATCTTCAAAACAGTTAGTAATGCCAGGAATTGGGCTCCTGCTTCACTTGCACTCGTAGTGGCTGAGGATTATAACAAATGTTTGAGGAGAAAGATTATTTCAGAATAAATATCTCAATGTAAATCTTAAACTCCTTTTATTGTTGTCTGAAAAGAAGGGAGTATTATAATTGCTGATTTTAAAGCAAATTACCTTCGGGCAATGGGAGATTCGAACCCTCGACCTCTGGCTCCGGAGGCCGAGGAAGATCTTATATTGGGTATATTTGACTCGATCTTGGAACGTTTCTCCTGGCATTCTTGTATTTTTTGTATATAATTCATATGGATTTGGTTCTAAGTGTACTCAGTTTTATGCACAGTTTAATTATAATTTTATTCATGAATTTTTTAAATGTGATAATACATTGTGACTTTGTTTGCAGATTTTAAAATTGTTGAAAAAATAGGTAAGTGAACTTTCAATCAAGTAGTGATTTATTTACTAATGTAAATAAATGGACAAAGAATAAAGCATAAGGCAACCGATATAAAAGGAAAAAGGGGGTTGCCTTATGCCATCAACATTTGTGGAATGCTATAATAAATATATCGACTTTTG
>CAZFGQ010000105.1:0-8445 GCA_964518675.1 uncultured Spirochaetota bacterium | reverse complement strand
CAAGATTAAATGAAAAATGTTTTTAATAATGATTAATGAAAAAGACAGGTAACAGGATAAATGTTCAAAGTAATTTTTATGAAAAGAGCAGGTGGAATTTCTGTTTTTTTATTTTTCTTAATACTTTTTTTCCTTGTTTCTTCATGTGCTACTCAAAGACTTCAATTATATAAAGATGGAAAGCCTCTGAAACTAAGTGAATACGAGAAGCTGGCATTAAAAGAGTATACTGAGGGCAGATATGAGAATGCAATTAAGGTATATCAGGCAATACTGAAAAATTATTCGAGTGAGACATATGCGGTTGTATGGGCCTGGTATGAAATAGGTTACTGTTATTACATGATGAAAAATTATCCCGAGGCTGAAAAGGCTTTCAGAAAAGTGATAAATGAATATCAGGATCCCGCGGCTAAAAGATTAGCCCAGGAGATGTTGGGTCGAATAATTGAAGAGAAGAAAAGCTAAATTATTTCTTTTGAAAACATTACTTACGTTTCTGGCTTTGGGCCTTATTCCACTTTTTACAATTTTCATCCTCAATTTTAAGATTCTATTCCAGGGATTTGAGATATTCCGTACTGAGGTAATGTGGGTGGTAATGGGTTTTATGGGATATCTCGGATTTTTTATTATTGCTGGCCCTCCAAAAAAGATATATATACTTGAACATGAGTTAACCCATGCAATTGGTGCCTTATTAAGTGGGGTGAAAATTAAAGACTTTAGGATTAAAGGAGGTTCGGGGTATATTAAAACTGAAAGAGTTAATATATTTATTGCTCTGCTGCCCTATGTTTTTCCACTGTATACCTTTCTTACCATACTCCTGTTTTATATTTATTCTGTTTTCGGATCTATCAGATTTGTTACCTATATCTTTTATTTTCTTTTCGGACTGAGTCTTTCTTTTCATACATCAGCTACTTTTTACTACCTTATGATAGACCAACCGGATTTGAGGAGATACGGTGTTTTTCCCTCTATTATTTTTATATTGCTATGGTACACAATAATAATTTCTATATTGCTTTACATGTTGATGCCTGAACTGGATATTGCTGAGTTTTTTAAAAAATCATTATCGGAGTACTTCGCTTTTTATAATTATTTGATATACAAAATTTTTTCTTGACACTTAAGTGAATCTTAGTAAAATGATATAGAAAATGGTGAAAAAGTTAACAAAATTAATATATCCTTGTATTATTTTTTTTACTGATCTGGTCACAATATTTTAATAATATTATCTATATATTTATCCTTAAGTAAAATCCATAATAGAATTAGTTTAATCTGTATTCGAAAATTAATTGAAAATAAATTAATCGAAAATCACAGGAGGAGGATAAAGTGAGCACAAAGGTAGTTGAGATACCGGCAGTGTGGATAGCAGGAGCTGCATGTTCTGGTTGTTCTGTTTCATTGTTAAATACAGTGAGTCCAAATATTCAGAATGTTCTTGTAGACCAGGTTATTCCGGGCAAACATATTTCCCTGAAATTTCATGCCACTGTTATGGCTGGACAGGGAAAACAGACGATCCAGGTTATTCGAGATACAGAGAAAAACTATAAGGATGGTTTTATTCTGTGCGTTGAAGGATCGGTTTCAACTGGAGCAGATGGTAATTACTGTACAATTGGTATGGAGGACGGAAGAGAACTTACAATGCAGGAGGTTGTTGAGAGTACAGCATCAAAAGCTCTTGCTGTTCTGGCTATTGGTTCATGTGCTTCATTTGGAGGAATTCCATCTGGAGAACCAAATCCAACCGGAGCTATATCTGTTCAGGAATTTCTAAAATCAAGGGGCATTGATAAACCGGTTATAAATATTCCTGGCTGTCCTCCCCATCCAGACTGGATGGTTGGTACAATAGCTGATATTCTGATAAACGGACTGCCTTCAGAGGATAAACTCGATGAGCTTTCGAGGCCGAAGGCATTCTTCGGAACACTCATTCACGACAATTGCCCGAGGAGAGCCTATTTCGACGCCGGACAGTTCGCCAGGCATACCGGTGAGGAAGGGTGCCTGTATGAGATTGGGTGCAAGGGGCCAGTAACATATGCTGATTGTTCGTTGAGATACTGGAACAATGGAATAAATTGGTGCATTGGGGCTGGAGCTCAGTGCATAGGGTGTGTAGAGCCAAGTTTTCACGATGATCTTTCGCCCATGTTTAAGAAGCTGGATGAAGATCTGTTGGAACGATTTAAAATAAAAACCCGCTAAAAAAGACTTGGAGGTATATTATGGCACATAGAGTTGTGATCGACCCTATTACAAGAATTGAAGGGCATATGAAGATAGAAGCTTCTGTGGAAGGGGGTAAGGTGGTTGATGCTAAATCCTCTGGAACTCTATTCAGAGGATTTGAGATAATACTCCAGGGCAGAGAGCCGAGGGATGCTCAGCGAATTACACAGAGAGTTTGTGGAGTTTGTCCGACCGTTCATGCTACCGCTTCCACATTGAATCTTGACAGTGCATTTGGAATTGCTGATAAGATTCCCGATAATGGCAGAATTCTTCGGAACCTCGTTCTTGGTTCCAATTATCTTCAATCTCATATACTTCATTTTTATCATCTGGCGGCACTCGATTTTGTTGATGTTGCATCTGTCAAAGATTATTCGGGAAAGGATCCGCAGCTTACCTCGGTAAAGGATTTCATTCAGAGGGGAGTGCTGGAACCCTTTATGCCAAGGTATGAAGGTGATTATCGCTTTGATAAAGAGACGAACCAGATCCTTGTCAAGCATTATCTTGAGGCATTTGAGATAAGAAGGTTAGCACATGAGATGTTAAGCATCTTTGGCGGTAAGATGCCACATAATGCGACAATAGTACCTGGAGGGATAACGGAGCATCCAACCGTTGATAAAATAACCGGATTTTTGTGGAGGTTAAACAAAATCCGGACTTTTATAGACAACATTTATCTTCCCGATGTTATGGCTGTTGCAAAAGAGTATTCTGATTATTTTACAATAGGGGCTGGGTGTGGCAATTTTCTCTGCTATGGGGCTTTCGACCTCGAGAGTAAAAACCCTGACTATGCAAGTAGGAAGAGGCTCTTTCCACAGGGTGTGGTATTTGGTCTTAAAGAATTAAAGCCACTTGAACCTGATAAAATTACAGAGAGCGTAAAACATTCATGGTATGATGGCAATGATGGGGTATATCCTCTGAATGGTGAGACCGTTCCCAATCATGAGAAGAGTGAGGGTTACAGCTGGATTAAATCGCCAAGATACGACGGAAAGGTATGTGAGGTTGGCCCTCTGGCTCGATGGGTTGTCGGGTATTTTTCTGGGGTCAAGGAGATAAAATCTGCAGTTGATAACTGTATTTCTGAGCTGGGGATTTCAATAGATAAATTAAATTCTGTGCTTGGTCGTCATGCTGCGAGGGCACTTGATGCGAAACTTGTTGCTGATAAGATGGCTGAATGGATTCTTGAACTTAAACCCGGTGAGCCGGTATGTGCTGACTATGAGGTACCGGAAGAGGCAGAGGGTATGGGATTGGTTGATGGGCCAAGAGGAGCCCTGGGACACTGGATAAGAATTAAAAATCGGGTTATTGAGAAGTATCAGCTTGTTGTTCCAACCACTTGGAATGGTTCGCCGAGAGATGAGAATGGAAATCCAGGCCCTGTTGAACAGGCTTTACTGGATACACAGGTGAAAGATGTTGATAATCCATTTGAACTTGTAAGAATAGTAAGATCATTTGATCCCTGTCTTGCATGTTCTGTACATGTTGTAAATTTAGGTAACAGCAGAAAGGGAATTTATAGAATTGCCTGACAAGAAAGTGGCCGTGGTTGGAATTGGCAACATTCTCCTTGGAGATGAAGGTGTAGGGGTGCATGTGATTGAATCCCTGCGGAAAAGGGAAGAAATGAAAGATGTTTTTCTTGTAGATGCGGGGACTGCTTTTCTTGAAGTTATCTATGAGCTTGATGGTTATGATAAGGTCATTATAGTGGATGCTGTGAATGGTGGTGGAAAGCCTGGTGACATCTACAGGATAGATCCCTATTCATTGTTTTCAGAGAGTATAGAAAAGAATAGATCGATTTCACTTCATGATTATGGACTCATTGAAGGGTTGAGTTTTGGACGGATGGCCGGAATTAGTATTGGGGAGGTGGTACTTATTGGAATAGAACCTGAGAATATCAATACCTATACTGGCCTTTCATCTACTCTTAAGGAAAGGCTCTGCGACATCCAGAAAATAATTATTAAAGAAGTGGAATCATAAAAAGCTTGGAAGGTGAACAGGTATAAATATTTTTTAGTTAAAATTATTGTTCTGGTAGAACATTTGAGTATCTTTTCGTGATTTTATTATGGATTAAAAAATATAATAAAGTGATATGTACCAGAAGGAGGCGAATATATGGTAGTTAATGTTCCTAAACCTGAGGAAGAAGTAAAGGACTTGATTTCGGAGTACTCCTCGATATTCATACTGGGATGTGGGGGCTGCCCGATTGGCTGTAAATCTGGAGGGGAAGAGAGGATAAAAGAGCTGGAAAACATGCTTGTGAAGGAGGGAAAATCAGTGACAGGGTGGCAATTGATAGATTTCCTCTGTAATAAGGTTCTGGTTGGAACAAGACTTAGAAACCACATTTCCAAACTAAAGCAAACCGATTGTATTCTTGTAGTTTCCTGCGGAATTGGAGTTCAGGCCACATCAAATATGGTCGATCTTCCAGTGGTTCCGGCAAATGATACGCTTTCCAGCCAGGGAATGCAGGGTTTGTGGCCCTCCAGCGAAAGGTGTGCAGGTTGTGGTACATGCTATCTTGCATTGACGGGTGGTATATGTCCTATCACAACTTGTTCGAAAAGCCTCATCAACGGTATGTGTGGGGGTCAGCACGATGGAAAATGTGAGGTTGAGAAGGATCGGGATTGTGGCTGGTATCTCATATATGAGAAACTAAAATCAATCAACAAGCTGGATAACCTGAAAAAGATTCCTAAACTAAGGGATTATAGAAAGATGGATGTTCCGGATTCAAAGAGGAATACAACGAGATGGGCTTTGGAGAAAGCCATTATCTATGAAGCATCAATGGAGTTTGAGAAAGAGGAGGAATAAATGAGCAAGCTACAGGAAAGTTTACAGGAAGGAAAGTTTACTATTACCGGTGAGATAGGTCCACCAAAGGGGGTTGATCTCACACATTGCTGGCAAGAGGTTGAGTATATAAAAGACCGTGTGGTGGCAATAAATGTAACAGATAATCAAAGCTCCGTTATGAGAATTAGTTCCCAGAGTATCTGTGCTTTACTTGTCCAGAAGGGGCTCGAACCGATACTTCAGATAACATGCAGGGACAGGAACAGACTTGCCATTCAGTCTGATATCCTTGGCGGATACGCACAGGGGATAAGAAATATTCTCGCTCTAACGGGTGATCACAACACTGCAGGAGATCATCCTGAAAGTAAGCCTGTTTTTGATCTTGATTCGGTAAGTTTGCTTACGGCAATTTCAAAACTGAAGAGCGGGAGAGACCTGGCTAATCAAGAACTTGAAGGTACTCCGTCAGATATTTTTGCAGGTGCAACCGTGACTCCAGGTGCGGATCCTCTCGAGATGCAACTTATCAAGTTTGAGAGAAAGATCGAGGCTGGTGCACAATTTTTCCAGACGCAGGCTATTTATGAACCAAAAGTGTTTGAGACCTTTATGAACAAGGTTTCAAAATATGGGGTACCAGTTCTATGTGGTATAGTGATAATCAAATCTCCGGGTATGGCAAAGTATATGAACAATTTTGTTCCTGGAGTGTTTGTTCCGGATTCAATGATAAAGCCCCTTGCTGAAGCGTCCAAAGAGGACCGACCGAAAAGAAGTATAGAACTAATGGCGGAGTTTATAAGAGAGATACGTCCTATGTGTCAGGGAATACATATTATGGCAATGGGATGGGAAAAGTATGTGCCTCAACTCTTAGATATGTGCGATTTATAGTAAAAACCAAACTTATCTGGATTTTTACATAATCAGGCCCTCCTTTATACAAGAAGGAGGGCTTTTTCATTGATTTTACAGAATTGTTCTTGTAATCAGATCATTTTTAGATGGATGTTTTATGAGTATTTGACTTCTGGAATTGTCAGTATTTTGATGTTGCGTTTAATATTTGGGTTCAATATATTTGGATAGAATTATTTGATTTAACTGGTTCATAATATGTTTGCGTGTTGAGGAAAGAAAGGAGCATAAAAAAAGTTCGGGCTAGTGAGACTTGAACTCACGACCTCACGGTCCCGAACCGTGCGCGCTACCAAGCTGCGCTATAGCCCGAAACATTCGGGAGCGACGGGACTTGAACCCGCGATCTCCGGCTTGACAGGCCGGCGCGATAACCAGACTTCGCTACGCCCCCTTACTTGATTTTTGCAGTGCTAATTTACTTTTGAGGAGTTCTTTTGTCAAGTTATTTTGCTGCGACTTGCCACATTGAGCTTTACCAGGGGTGAAGATAAACGTTGATGTTATAGATGGATTGTGTGAATTAAAATAGCAGGAGCTGTATAAAAGTCCTGATAGATAATTAAACTTCAACATTCAAAGTTTTGCTTTTTGATTCCGATGTATATATAAATTGAGGGTCCGTTAATAAATTAATAGTTGTAATCTATTTGCCTGAATTATTTCGAGGATAAAAGAATGCTGAGAGTTTTTTTTATACGGGCAGTAGCAATTTGCTTTTTTGTTATCCTTTTTACCTCCTGTGCAACAACTCCCACAAGAGTTAAGACGGAGGGGAAAGTTGAAAGATATACCCCGGGAGTTTGGCACAGGGTGAAGCGGGGCCAGACATTATGGCGAATATCAAAAACATACCAGGTTTCGCTTGAACTTCTTAAAGAGGTTAATGATATTGAAGATACTCAGAATATATCCGAGGGAACCTGGATTTTTATACCAGGGGCTACCAGGGAACTATTCGTACAAGGTGGAATTCCGGTAGAAGAACAGACAGAGGTTCAGGAGTTTGGATGGCCTGTAAGACAGAAGTATGAAATATTGAGGTACTTTGGAAAGCAAAGTGCTGATTTCAATTTTGGTATTGATCTGGAGGTTTCCCCTGGATCTAATGTGTTTGCATCGAAAGATGGTGTGGTTGTTCTTGCTAAAAATCTCAGGGGGTATGGAAATACTATAATAATTGATCATGGTAATGAGTTTTGTACTCTGTATGCTAGAGGTATAAAGGTTCTTGTAAGCGAAGGAGATCGGGTAGATTCCAATACTGTGATTGCCAAGGTTAATAATAATGGTAGTTCTAAAAATATAGTTCACTATGAACTTTTCTACAAAGGCAAACCGGTGAATCCACTTTATTATTTACCATGAGATTTTATTTGACTTATATTTAAAGATACCAGGTTAATTTTCGAAAATTAACTAAACCACAGGGAGTTTTATAATTATTCATGTTTATTTTTTTTGGAGCGATTGTAAATACTTCAAATGGTGTTGAGGATGACGATCCTCTTGCATATTATTTAAAGCAGATTAATAAAATCCCCCGAATGAAACCTGAGGAAGAAAAGAAATGTTACATTGAGCTGAAGTATCTGAAAGAAAAACTGAAAAAACTGGAAAGGTCCCGTAAATCCGGGAAGTTAAATGAGAATGATTACAGAAAAGAAAAACAGGAGTATGAGAAGAGACTTGTTGAAATAAAAAATAAGCTGGTGACCTCGAATTTGAGACTCGTAGTCAGCATAGCCAAAAAGTATCAACACAGGGGTTTGAGCTTAATAGATCTGATTGATGAAGGGAATATAGGATTGATAGAGGCCATCGACAGGTTTGACTATACCAAAGGTTTTAAGTTCAGTACTTATTCCACATGGTGGATAAGGCAGTCAATTATCAAGGCCATAGCTGACAAGGGAAGGCTTATCAGGTTGCCGGTACATATGTTAAATACCATCAAGAGATGTTATTTTATTGCAAAGAAACTGACCCAGCAGTACGGACGTGATCCAAATCCAGAGGAGATAGCTTCTTACCTTGGTATTTCCGAAGAGAAAGTGGAAGAAATAATGAAAATTTCACAGGAACCCAGCTCGCTGGAGGTTCCCATTGGCGACGATAACTCCTCGGAGCTTGGTGATCTGATAGAAAGTGATAAAAGTTCTCATCATGAAGCCTCTGTGTTCTTCATGGCACTTCAGCAACTTCTGAAGCAGGTTTTAAATAAACTCAGTCACAGAGAAAAACGTATTATTGAGTTGAGGTTTGGGCTTGATGGTACGGGGCCTTATACCCTTGAGGAAACCGGGAAAATTCTGGGGATCACAAGGGAAAGGGTTAGACAGATCCAGAACAGCGCCCTTAAGAAATTAAGAAACTTCAGATTATCATCGGAATTAAAAGAGTTTATAAAGAATA
>CAZFGQ010000104.1:0-8586 GCA_964518675.1 uncultured Spirochaetota bacterium | reverse complement strand
AGAGGCAATCCATGCACTGAACTTTGCTCTCAGGACTGCACTTATCTTTGGAGGTCTGAAAAGAGGAATGGAGAAAGAGATCAGGGAATATATGAAAGAAAGAGTGCCTGTCTTTGTTATTTCGCTTGGTGAAAAGGAGGATATGAGATACGGGATCGAGGCAGGTGTTCTCTTCTGTAACATTCCCATTGTAACAGATCAGGAGGAAGAGGAGATAGAAGGGAGATATATATCAGAGAAGGATTATAAAAAAATGATTCATAAAGCTCTTGAGCTGGCAGGAATAAAGATAAAGGTGGCAAAGATAGATATTCCTGTACCCTTTGGCTCAGCTTTTGAGGGAGAAAGAGTCAGAAAGAATGATGTTTTTGTGGAGATAGGAGGAGGAAGATCCATTGCATTTGAACTTTTAAAAATGGGAACAGAGGAGATAGAGGATGGAAAAATTGATCTGATAGGGAAAGATCTGAATGAGATCCCGGAGGGTTCAACTCCTGACCTTGGAGTGATAGTGGAGGTATATGGGGAAAAGATGGAGAAGGATTTCGAGCCTGTTATGGAAAGGAGATTTCATGATTTTGTAAACTGTGCCTCTGGAATAATGCATGTGGCACAGAGAGATCTCATATGGATCCGTATATCGAAAGAGGCGAGAGAGGCAGGGTTCCTTCTAAGAGATATAGGAACAATTCTTCATGGGAAATTACATCAAGAGTTTTCAGAGATAGTGGATAAGGTACAGATTAAGATCATCACAGATAAAGAGAGAGTGGAAAAAGAGATCATAGAAGCGAGGAAAATATACAGAGAAAGAGAAGAAAAAACAAAAAATTTAACTGATGAGAGTGTTGATACATTTTACAGCTGTACTCTGTGTCAGAGTTTTGCACCTGATCATGTCTGCATCATAACACCGGAGAGAACGGGTCTCTGTGGTGGAGTTAACTGGATGGATGCAAAAACAGGGTACAGGATAAACAAGAACGGTCCGAATCAGCCTGTAAGGAAGGATACAGTTATCGATATTGAAAAGGGAGAGTGGAAAGAGGTCAATGAGTTTGTAAGAGAAGCCTCCCATGGAAAAATAGAGAGAGTATGCCTTTACAGTGCAATGGAAAATCCTCATACAAGCTGCGGATGCTTTGAATGTATAGTTGCCTTTATCCCTGAAGCAAATGGGTTCATGATAGTTAACAGGGAGTTTGGAGGAAAAACTCCGTGTGGAATGAGTTTTTCAACGCTCGCTGGATCGGTAGGAGGAGGTGTACAGGTACCTGGCTTCATAGGAGTTGCAAAAAGGTATATACTGAGTAAAAAGTTTATTTTGAAGGAAGGAGGATTAAAAAGGATTGTCTGGATGCCAAAAAGTCTTAAAGAGGAGCTGAAGCCAGAACTGAAAAAAAGAGCAGAGAAGATATCTGAACCTGATCTTTTAGAGAAAATTGCAGATGAGACCATATGCACAGATCCTGAGGAGCTTGTTGTCTTTCTCTCTGAAAAAAACCATCCTTCACTTTCCATGGAGATGATGCTATGATCGATGTGAAAGAAGAGTTTGATGGTAGAATATATGAAGTCACAGCAGGAAAAAACCTCAGGATAGGAGGGCAGAGAACACTCCCATTTCTGACAATAGATGATGAGATAAAAAATCCTCCGAGACTGGGTATTGAGATCGTTGCAGATGACAGTATAGTGGAGAAAACAGAGAATATCGAGGAAGAGTACAAGCCAGATCTTTTAAGCATAGCTTTTGAAAACCAGGACTCTACTGAGGAGATTGTGAGTACTGCATATGAGATATCGAAGAATATCGAGACCCCGCTTATCATCTATGGCTGTGAGGATCCAGAGAGAGATAAAGAGATATTATCAAAATGTGCTGAGGTTCTCAGTGGAAAAAACATAATTCTGGGATATGCATCTGAAGAAAATTACAGGACAATAGCAGCATCTGCCATAGCATACGGGCATATTGTTATAGCTCAGACATCGATTGATGTGAATCTTGCAAAACAGTTGAATATTCTCCTGAGTGATGTGGGAGTCAAAAAAAACAGGATTCTGATCGATCCTCTTGCAAGTGCACTTGGATATGGTCTTGAGTACACATACTCTGTAATAGAAAGGATAAGGCTTGCAGGATTATCAGGGGATGAGTTTCTTGCCCAGCCAGTAATATGTAATCTCTCTGTATGTGAAAAAGCAAGGGAAGCAACATCTCAGGAGTACCCTGGAAGTATAGAAAGGAGAAAAATGCTATGGGAGGCAGTTACTGGGATGGCATTCGCTCTTGCAGGTGCAGATGTACTTGTTTTCAGAAATATAAAGGCATTTAAAGCAGTCAGAAATAAAATAAATCAAATCACAGGTGATAACAGTGGTGCTGAAACCTCTCGAAGTGTATAAGCATCTCCCCAAAAAGAACTGTGGTGAATGTGGTTTTCAGACATGCTTAGCTTTCGCCATGGCGATTGCAGGTCAGAAAACGGAGATCACATTATGTCCATATCTTTCTCAGGAAGCTATGGAGATCCTATCATCTGCATCAGCTCCTCCTATAAAGAGTGTCATGATAGGTTCAGTGAAGATCGGTGATGAGAAATTCATGTTCAGACATGAAAAAAAGTTTTACAACGAAACAGCTTTTGCTGTAAGGATAGTGGACAGTCTTTCTCCTGATGATATAGAAAAAATCCTGAAGAAAATAAGAGACCTCACAGTTATCAGAGTTGGAGAGGAACTGAAGTTCAATCTTGTATGTCTTGAGGAAAAATCAGGAGATATAACCAAATTTAAACAGGCAGTTAAATTATGTAGTGATTTCGATTTTTCACTTATCCTTATATCAGAAAATCTAAGGATCCTTGAATCCTCTTTATCAATTCTTTCAGGAAAAAGACCTGCAATAGGATTTGCAGATGAAAAAAATTATAAAGAAATCTCAGAACTTGCAAAAAAGTATAATGCATCTTTGATTGTAAGAGCTGAAGATCCTGAGAAACTTGCATCACTGACAGAAAAGATAGATATGAAGGAGATAATCCTCTCTTTTGAGGAGAGATCACCAAAACAGATCCTTGAAAACCTTACAATAATCCGAAGAGCGGCAATAAAAAAGAAGATACGTTCCCTTGGATACCCCACCATAATATTCCTGAATAACAATGATCCCACTCAGAATACACTTGAGGCAACGATTTATCTGGCAAAATATGCTTCAGTTATAGTGTTTCCAGATATAGAAAAAGAGGACGCTCTTGCACTTCTCATACTGAGACAGAATATATACACAGACCCCCAGAAGCCTCTCCAGATGGAACCTAAAATATATGAGATAGGAGATCCAGATGAAAACTCTCCTGTACTGCTCACGACAAACTTTTCCCTGACATATTTCACTGTTTCTGGAGATATCGAGGCTTCAGGGATCCCATGTTATCTCATAGTTCTTGATACAGAGGGATTATCAGTACTCACAGCCTATGCAGCTGGAAAACTCGATGCTGATAAAATAACAAAGTTTTTGAAAAATTCAGAGATCAAAGATATGGTAAAACACAGGAATATAATTATACCGGGATTGATATCGAAGATAAGTGGAACTCTTGAAGAAAAATCAGGATGGAACGTGATTGTTGGTCCAAATGATTCGAAAGATCTCAGGGAATTTCTAAAAAATTTAAAGATGTGATAAAAATGCAGAGAAAATATACCGTATTGTTCATGCCATCTGGAAGAAGAATAGAGGTAAAGGAAGGAACAACAATTCTTGATGCTGCCAGAATGGCAGATATTGAGATCAGTGCTCCATGTGGAGGGACAGGAAGATGCAGAAAATGCACGGTGATAATCTCCTCTGAAGAATTCTTAGCGTGTCAGACCCCTGTACATGAGGATATAACAGTCTACATACCTGAAGAAGCAACTCTCAGAGTACTCGAAGAAACTGTTGACAGTGATACACCTCTGGAGTGTGTAGAAAAATTTGGCATTGCAGTGGATATCGGAACAACTACAGTTGTTGCATCTCTTGTGGATCTCTCCTCTGGAAAAACGATCAGAACAGAGGCCTCTGAGAACAGACAGAGAATATTTGGTGAAGATGTTCTTTCGAGAATGTTATATGCAGACTCAGAGAAAAGGAGAAAAAAGATGCAGTCTCTCATAGTAAATACTGTAAACGGGCTGATAAAAAAGCTTCAGGAAAAAATAAAAATAGATGATATTGAAAAATGTGTTTTTTCTGGAAATACTGTTATGATTCATTTCCTTCTTGGGGAGGATACAAAATATCTCCGTCTAAATCCAGATACCCATATTTTTAATCTAAAAAATGAGATAAAAGCAAAAGATTTAGGCCTTATTCTGGATGGTGAGACAGATATATTCTGTATTCCCGGTATAGCCAGCTATGTTGGAGGAGATATCGTAGCAGACATACTTGTATCAGAACTTCATAAAGAAGAAGGGATCTCCATACTTGTGGATGTTGGAACAAATGGAGAAATAGCCATAGGATCGAAGGAGTTCATTGCAGCCTGCTCATGCTCTGCAGGGCCTGCATTTGAGGGAGGGGAGGTGGAATGTGGAATGAGAGCTGTGGAGGGAGCTATTGAAAAGCTAAAGATAAAAGATGGAAGATTCTTCTTTGAGACCATAGGGAATAAAGATCCAAGAGGCCTATGTGGTTCTGGCCTTATAGACCTTATAGCATGTATCTTCAGAGAAGGGATAATTGATAAATCCGGGAATATAAGATCCGGTGAGGAGAGGATCAGTATCACAGACGATATCTGGATAAGGGAAAGAGAGATAAAGAGCATAATAAGAACAAAAGCAGCGATTTATGCGGGAATGAAGGCTCTGATCTCTGAAATGGGACTTGGGATCGAAGATATAGAGAGGATATATATTGCAGGAGGGTTTGGGCATTTCATAAATATGGAAAATGCAATAACTATCGGTCTTTTTCCAGATCTGCCACATAAAAAGTTTTTTTTCCTGGGGAATGGATCTCTTGCAGGTGCAAAAGCTGTTTTAATCTCAGATTCAAAGAAAAAAGAATCTTATAAGATTGCAGAAAGTGCAACGCATATTGATCTCTCAAAAAGTAAGGTATTTCAGGAAGAGTACATGGCATCATTATTTCTTCCCCATACAGACCTGAATAATTTTCCCACAGTAAAAGGGTGATAGGATGAGATTTGAAGCCTGCATGGGATGTACGGGGATAGGATCTCTGAGTGTAAAAGACACAGAGGAAGCTGTGGATCTTGTTCTGGAAACATCAATCATACCATACTGGCCACAGCTGCCAAAAAGAAGTTTTTTTGAAAATATGTACGTCCAGTTCTCGGAGAAAATTCCAGGAATTGTTATAGATGAAGAAAATGAAAGAGTATTTCTCGATACCTCTAAAGCTCAGAAAGAAATGGAAAAATTCCTTGAGACGATTATAGAGAATAATCCAGAGAAATTTGCACTGAAAAAATCATTTGCTTCTGGTTTTTTTGAATTTGTTAAAAGAAAGGAGATATTAAAAGGATGCTATGCTGTAAAGGGTCAGATAACAGGTCCTATAAGCTGTGGACTTCAGATAGTGGACGAAAACAGAAGATCCATACTTTACAATGAAATGATCTTTGATGCAATGATAAAAAATATCAATATGATTGCAAGATGGCAGGAAAAAACATTGAGGACACTGAACCCCAACACAATAATCTTCATAGATGAGCCATTTCTTGCTTCTTTTGGGTCTGCACATATAAGTCTGAACAGAGAAGAAGCTCTGGAGTTCTTAAAAGAAACTTCAAGGAGTTTATCCTTCGTTGGAAGTCATTGTTGTGGAAATACAGACTGGTCTATCCTTATAGATTCAGGAATAAATATATTATCCTTCGATTCCTATTTCTATTCAAAAAATCTTTCTCTTTATGCAGAAGAACTGAAATCTTTTCTTGATGCTGGAGGAATAATCGCATGGGGAGCTGTACCCTCCGGGGAGGAGATAAAAAATGAAACTGTGAACTCCTTATTAAAGAAACTCGAAAGATCGATGCAGTTACTTGTGGATAAGGGAATAGACAAGGATACTCTCATATCTCAGGGACTGATCACACCTTCATGCGGCGTGGGCTCACTTGAGAGAGAACTTGGAATAAGAGTTCTCAGGGCCACAAAAGAAGTTTCAGATATAATGAGAAAGAAATATGAGGTGAGTTGATGAAGATAGCTGTAGCAGGAAAAGGAGGTACTGGAAAAACAACATTTGCAGGTTTTCTGATCGATTATCTTGTAGAGAAAAGAAGAACCCCTGTTCTGGCAATAGACTGCGATCCAAATACAAACCTCCATGAAGTCCTGGGAGTTCAGATAAAGGATACAGTTGGCAATATTAGAGAAAGTGCAGTAAAAGAGATGATGCCTTCAGGAATGGCAAGGCAGGATTTCATAGAGTACAAGATACAGAGTTCTCTCGTGGAAGCAGAGGGGTTTGATCTGATTGCCATGGGTGTTCCTGAGGGTCCAGGATGCTACTGTTTTCCAAATTCTGTTATCAGAGACTGTATAGAAAGGCTTTCAGGACAGTACAGATATGTGGTGATAGACAACGAAGCAGGAATGGAACATCTATCAAGAAGAACTGCAGGAGATTGTGATATTCTGTTTATAATCTCTGACCCAAGTTTCCGTGGAGTGGAAACGGCGATAAAAATAAGAGATATTGGAGAATCTTTGAATATATCGTTTAATAAAATTTTTCTTGTTATAAACAGATCAGAAGAAGGATTGAATAAAAAAACAGAGGAGATTATAGAGAGAGAAAAGATAGACCTCCTTGGGATGATACCTGAAGATAGGAGGTTAAAAGAGGCAGATGAAGATGGCATCCCCATAGCAACGATCGATTCTTTGGCAAAAAGGAAGTTTAAGGAGCTGATGGAGAAGATAGGATTATAATCTGTAGATATCATTCTTTGTTATTTTTTCTCTTATTTTTTTATCTTCAGTTCTGATGATTCTGGGGATATCCCCGATCATTCCAATTTTGTTATTTTTAATTATAATAACTCCATCCACATATTTTAATTTTATAGCCCACTCAAGTATTTTTCTCATATCCCCTTCTTTTTTCACGGAGTTGCATACAGAGGTAGCTACAGCGTCTGCAACAGCAGCTTTCCCTGAGAAGACTGTTGCAAGATCGCATTCTCCAAAACTCAGTGAATGACCTAAAAAAGAGGAGGAGGAACATATAGCAAGGGGTGTATTCTCCCTGTTTAACTCAAATGCCAGCTCTTCTGTGAATCTCTTGCCTGAGAATACTCCTACTTTTATCGGGTATTCCGCATATGCAAAGATATCCCCTCCATTCTCCACAACAGCTATGCCAGATCCCTCTATTATCAGTCTTCTGCATACAAACTCAGATAACGTCCCTGCAACTGCAGCCATAGGTCCCACGCCCGCTATTTTCGCAGCCTCAGCCATCTGTTTGATTATTTCAGGAGAATTTTCCTTTATCTCATATGGTTCAAGTGTTACCCTGAAGAGAGGATCATGGAGTATATACTCTTCCAAGAATGATCTCTGCTTTATCAGCTCATTGTATGCATATTTTATGAGATCTCTTTTATCTGTGAGGATCTTCATCTTGGTTTCTTTATGATGAATTTCCTCTATACAGAGGTTCATATCTATGCTTCGTCACGATCTTTTAAGTTTCTTGTTCTCATGGAATAAATTTTTATGGAGAAATGATCATCTCTGATCATGAAGGATGATCTCCCAGAAAATATAAAAAAGATTATTCTTGTCTCTCAGAAAAATGAGATCACAGAGTATTTTATCTACAATAAGTTATCAAAAATAGTAAAAGATCCTCATAATAAAGATATCCTTGAAAAGATAGCAAAGGATGAACTCAAACATTACAATTTCTGGAAAAAATATACAGATATAGATATAAAACCGCAGAAACTTACGATATGGAAATATTATCTGATCTCAAGAATATTTGGAATAACATTTGGTATAAAGCTGATGGAGAGAGGAGAAGAAAAAGCACAGGAAATATATGGTAAGATCTCTGAGGAGATACCTGAAGCAAAGGATATTGTGAATGATGAGGATGAGCATGAAAAATATCTGATAGAGATGATAGATGAGGAAAGATTGAGATATATAGGATCTGTTGTTTTAGGGCTGAATGATGCACTCGTAGAGCTTACAGGAACTCTTGCAGGATTGACTCTCGCTCTTCAGAACACAAAACTTATCGCAATGGCTGGATTGATCACCGGAACTGCAGCTTCACTCTCCATGGCTGCCTCTGAGTATCTTTCGACTAAGTCAGAAGAAAACGCCAAGGATCCATTCAGAGCATCTTCCTATACAGGTGCTGCTTATATTCTCACTGTTTTATTTCTGATCTTTCCATATCTCATCTTTTCAAGCTACTATATTTCTCTCGGAATAGCGATTTTAAACGCCATAATAGTTATCTTTACCTTCACCTACTACATCTCTGTGGCAAAAGAACTTCCCTTCAAAAAAAGATTCACTGAGATGGCTGTGATA
>CAZFGQ010000103.1:0-8687 GCA_964518675.1 uncultured Spirochaetota bacterium | reverse complement strand
TTATTTAATAATTCATTCTCCAGATCATTTTTATTAAAATTATTTTCCTGCATTTAAGATCCTCCTATTTATTTTTATTTGTCTTATCATTATCGTCCCCTATAAACACAACATTTATAATACTTTCAGTATGCTGGGCTCATCCATACTTTTACATCTGTTGGATACCCCTAAATTAATGGGAAGGTTGAGAGACCTTTCCGTACTGTAAAGGCATATTGTGTTCGAAGGAGAAGCTTTTTATCGATTGAGGGTGCCAGGAAACAGATTGATGAGTATATATGGTATTATAACTACAGGCAGCTTTATAGTGCTTTGGCTACGTTGCGCCGTTTGATAAACTCATTGGGAGGGATAAACAGGTAATAAAAACCAGAGAAGAAAAGCCTGCAAGAGCCCGGGAATTGTGGTTAAAATACAATTCAGATTCACACCTTATTTCAAGATCCTATTCACTCCAATTCCCAGTGAACCAATACATACCACTACACTTATTCTCAGCTGTTTTGGCGAATATTGAAGTAAAAATCTGTTCAATGATATGTTTATTAATATCAATTAATTTTTTAAAATCCTTCCGGAACCAATTTAAGGTTATTTATACTTTCATTTACGAATTCCAAACTTTCATGGACTTTAAGAATTTCTTCATAATCCCAATATCTTAATTTATCCTTTAAATCTTTAACATCCAACACCTGCCTTTTTATCTTTTCAATCTGTTCCCTATCTGAAACTGCAACAACACCCTGAACTGCAGGATTATTAAGTGATTTTAATAAGTTTATTATCAGGCTATCAATGCTACCTTTGGTCTGTATTTCAAAAACATAAATTACTCTTCCCATATTTCCGATGGTTGCCTCCCAAATCGTATCAACTACAGCTCCCTCGGAAACTTTCTGTTCAATTCTTGCGGTAAAACCCAACCACTGACCAATATCCCGTAGTTTATCCCTTATCTCATCGTGGATAAATTTCGATTCCTCACTGCTCTGAGGTTTTACAATTTCATTTTCTTTCTTTTTGACAAAAATCCTGCTCAGATTATCTTCAAATTGCAATTCATCCCAGATAAAATAGTCTACAGATAGAAGAGAAGCATCAGGAAAACCTTCCTTTTTTAATTCCTCAGATATTTCTTTACATACATCACAGAGGTATTTATAAACATTACCATTAATTTGATAATCATAACGTGGTAGATTTTTTACCTGTAAATAATTCAGGCCTACGTATGCCCTCCTATTCCAGAGCATATATTCTTCGGGATGAGTTTTACACAATATTTCACTTATCATCGCTGGTCCCATGCCTTTAATTTTTGAACGGAAGGAATCCCAGCGAGTTACTATATCATTTGATGACCAGACCAATTCAGCCAGATTTCTACGAAAATTTTCCAATCCATTATCGCCTATGATTTTATCCACTGCATAGCGCTTATTCCCCCATATTAGCATTGCCCATAATTTTGATAAGTATTCATTGATCTCATTTTCACTCATTGAGAGTATTCTATCTTTAGAATAAGACCTATAAAACTCAACTATCTCATTTCTCTCTTTCAATTCCTCTTCAAATTTCTCAGGATTCTCTTTAAATTTTTTAATGAAATTATTGATATGTTCTTTTAACAATTCTCTGTTCATGGTTGTGTTAATAACCTCTTTAGTATTATCAAATATTAAAATAATATTGGCAGAGCTTGATTTCACTTACAGAGTTATTCTGCTTACTGCACCTCCCGGGGAAATTCGCCACAGCCCACACTCATAATATTTTAACCCCTTTTTGAAGCAGATAATAACCATTACCAATCATCACATATGTTATATTCGTTATTTTTTGTAATGTTGGTGAGACATCCTGATATTTTTCCATCTTTTCAGCCAATTCTTCTACTGCATCCTCCAATTTTTCAAAAAAGTTCGGTGGTATCTTTATAACCTGCTCAATACCTTTTATAATTTCATTTATTTTGTTATTGATTGTATTATGTGATATTTGCAGTATCATATGAATATGAACAAGCAGGGGATGATATTCCAGATTAAATACCCTCGGGAAAATACCATAAGCACCACTATAGTAAAAAAGTTTTAACAAAGGGTCCTCTTCATCTCTCATCTTTTGAACAACATATCTGAGCTCATCAGAGATTATTTTTCTAGAATTTGGTGAAATATCAGTAAACTCCATAATATCCCCCTCAGGCTATTACAGCAAGTTCTTGATTTTCATCACTTGTAGGATTAGTTGTTTCTATTTTTACCGGCATTTTAGTTGAAAAATTCTCATCAACAGCACTGGTAGGTCTAAAATCCAGGCCACTCTCAACCACAGCCTTATGGTACAGCTTCAAAGATTTTGGTATCAACTCGATTTTAGGTGTCATATTTAATGCTTCAGCTATTTTTACCATAGTTTCAATAGTCATATTTGATTTTCCTTTTAAAAGCTGAGTAACATAGGCTTTACTAACGTTGAGTTTTTCAGCCAACTCCTTTTTGTTAATTCCCAATTTCCTCATTTGCCTGTATATCTGGACTGAAATATCAAATGCTATAGATTCAATTTTATATTCAATAGTTTTTTCTATCTCTTCACTAATTTTTTCCCATTTTCTTCTTAAATCAGACATTTTTCTTACTCCCATATTGGATTTCGATTAAATGCTTCATTCATAATTATTGCATGTCTGTATTCTTTTTTTTCTTTACTTTCCAGTACATAGAGATCAACAGATTTTCCTCTCTGTACAAGAATAGCACGCATTCAAACTCTAGTCAAGGTTAAGTTAAAACTTAACTATTAAATTATAAATAGCGGATATTAATCTTTACTTATCTCATAATCATCAATACCAGTTTGTATGAAGGTTTCCTTGATGCGCTCCTCTATCTCATTCTCGGATATGGAGCCTTCAGAAGCGGATATTGTAATTTCGAGGTTTTCAAACCTGCTATTTAATAAGTGCATCATTCCCATAATATTTGAAACCTTGCCTTTAGGGATAGAAAAGCGAAGTTGCAACCGGTTATATTTTTCTGATTCTATTACACGAGGACCATTAGCAGGCTCGGCTTCAGGACTCTGAGGACCACTATAACCACCTCTTTCCTCCCCCTCACCGGTAACTCCAGGCCAGAGTCCAGGTTCGGTTTTTTCTTTCTCTCTTATCTGCTCCTCACATATACTGGCATCTATTATAATTTCATTGCCACTCAATGCCACAGAGGCAGGCTTTTTAAAATACTGGCATTTTGGTTTATCACCCTCCAGCACTCCAACACCAAAAACACCGTTCATTACTCCTTCTTTTATTCCATCCTCAAGAACCCTTCTATCGGAAAACCTCATCTCACCCGGGGTTGCCAGTGTTGCCTTATATATCTTCTCTGTATGCTCGTACGGTTTGTTTTTCAGATACTTTTCCTTAATTACATTTGGTGACAGTTTTGTAATGATGTTACCCTCAATCTTCAATTCCTCAAATACGTCCCGATCAATGTAAAAACCAACTCCAGTAACCGGAGAGCCAAGGTCCATCTCCCTGTACTGATGTTTTGCCGGTATCCCGATAAACCTGTAGAGTTTACGAAGTAGCTCCTTTAAAGAATCCTCTATATTTCCAAGCTCTAATTTTATTTCCTCTTCCTGTTCTTCTGTTAGACTCAGGCTATTGTCTTTCAGGATATTCTCAAGAGCAATCTTTCTCTTCAATGCATTGATAAAGGCGGGTCGCTCCGACTCGGCAGGATAGAGGAAAAAGATTGTGTTCTTATTGACCCTGGGAGTCATTCCCTTATTCAGCAGAATATCGCTTATGATCCTGTCATCCTTTTTGGTCAGGATAACCAGCTTCAGTTCTTCAGAATCAACGATATTTCCCGAATTCTCCTCCCATAGGTAGGTTCTGAAAAAACCCCCTTTGATCATTGTCCTCAGCAGGTTTTTCTCTATTTCTGGAAGTGTTCTGTCATCAACGTTATCGGTGTATGTGAGGATTATGCGATTAAGGTTGGGCTGATTGCTGAAGTAGTACCTGTCATCCTTTATCTGAAGGTAAAACAGTTTATTTTTCAATCTTTCGGTTGCTTCGGCCACGACATTTGAAGGATTCGGATATACAGCCGCAGATCTCTTAATGCCGTTTATACCCACCCCATGTTCAGGACCCCCTGAAAATGAACATAGGAAAATAGTTGTTGCGGCTCTTGTTCCAAACCTAAGGCCAGCATAGGACTTACCCAGCTCACCATTGACAAGCTCGGCTCCTGACTCAGGTCCTGTAATGTCCGACGCTATCACACTGTCAAACTCATTTCCTATATGCTTCAGAAGCTCCCTTCTTATCTCCTGATTATTCAGGTTAAAATCTGCAAGACTTATATATGGAAGACTGCTCTCCTTCAGGTCGTATATCACAAGCGAGAGCAACCTCAAAACACCCCTGGTCCTCTGAAACGTATAAAAACTTCCCCATCTTTTATACAGGATATCGATTACATCAGGCATAAAAGGAAAGGACTCAACAAACCGCTCCTTATATTCACCCGGCTGTACCCCACCCGGCATGATATTCTCATTCGTAATGTAATCCACCATATCTGAAACAGTGTTTTTAATCGTCTCAAGATCAACCTGAGAGAACAACCTCTGACGTATAATTCTTGAAATCTCCTCCTCAACAACGGGTGTATATATTTTCTCATACCGACCCGTTACATGTTGAAGTTGCCTGAACAGCTTCTCGGCATTCTCATCATAGTGTTCAACAGCACTTGTGGGAAGAGTAACCACAAGGCATACACTTTCAAGGGTGCTCGCCACCTCGGTCAGCTCCTGGATAAAAGCCGAAGTCTGTGCCGATAGGGTGCTATCACCAACCCTGACTCCAGAAGACTTTGTTGCATACTCAAGTATCTCGTCAATCAGTATCAGCACTGGCTGATATGACTTGAGAAGCAACTTTATTTTTTCTTTCCCGGGGGATGTTCTCCCGCTGAGGATTTTAACTTTACCGGTAAGCTGCTTTTCAATTACGCCCCATATTGTACCCGCAGGGTCTTTAGGATCAAGAGCAGTTCCGACAACCACCGCTCTCTTCGCTCCCCACTCTTTCGCTCTATGGTACATAGCTATGAGCGAGTGTGTTTTACCACCGCCAAATGGGGTCTGAATCTGAATAACCGGGTCTCCTCCCCTTCCTTTAAGGCGTTTCTCCACAACATCGAGCAGGTTTTTAAGGCCCCGGGTTAAATAGGTTCTCCTGAAGAAAGTTTCAGGATCCCTGTATTCATCAACGCCCTGATCCTGGCTCACATCCCACAGATCAGCGGCGAAAACATCCATCGTTAATCGCCCCTGGAGAATATCATCGTGGGGAACAGCAACTATATGAAAAGGCTTCATTTCTCCCCTCCCAAAAATTAATAGTTTTAATTACATCTATTTGTCGAGATCATTATGTTGTTTTTAAGAAAAACACACAATTGAAAGTATAATGTTTCGGTTAAGGAAAAATTATTTCTGTCTTCTTCTTGCCCTCAGTGGATAATTCTCGGGATGTTCTATTATTTCTATGTGCAGATCAATATCAAGATCAGGCCAGTACAGATGACCTTCCGATACTTCATCAACATTAAATATCTGGCTTATTTTTGCATCTTTAAACCATGGAAATTCCTCATAGGGTAGAAAATACTCTTTTCCTTCTCTGAATAACCATATACCATGGGTAGATATATTGGTTATCTCAACTCTCGAAATATTCTTTCCATTTATTTTTAATTTCTTCATAATGAGCCTCTATTATTTTAATAATTTCCTCAATTTGGGAGCCGGATAATCTATAATTTTTAGCAATGGCAATTTCAGGCTCAATCCAGAATTTTGCCTCCCCATCCGGGCAATAAACATGTACATGTATGCTGGGTTCCTCTTTTGAGAAGAAAAAGAATCTATAATTCTTTTCAATAAAAATCGTAGGCGACATAAAGACCAACTTTCAATATTAAACAATAATACAACCTTTGTTCCCGCAGAATGGTAATGGGTAGAATTAACACCATAAATAACGCACTATTTAATTAACAGCTCTTTTCTACAAAAGATTCAGGCAGCAAATCTTAAAATTTCTATTTCTGCACCTTTTTTCATAGCTTCCTCAGCACGTTTTAAAAGTTCTTCCGTCACCTCTTCAGATAAATAGTATTCCCCACAATTCACACACACATCTGCAGGAACTTCTTTAAAAATAATGGTTGAATTATCTCTCTGAAGTGTGACTGTATCAAAACCCGGCTTTGTATTACCAACTTTACAAAAAATACATTTCATAATTATTCAATTTGTAATGAAGAATTAAATATATTTTTGATAAATAAAAATATATAAATTAAAGATAATAATAGATGTAATAAATATAATATTTTGCTTAACATTGAATTACTTATTATTCGGTCTAAAATTAATTTTCATGATTTTTATCACCCATCGATGGATAACTAATTCTCTTACCAATATATTTTTTTAAAAGCCTTTTTGAATTTTCGATACTTTTCTTTTTGCAAATCCACCTCTTCCCCCTAGAATCCACTATAAAAATTTTTTCTATATTATCTAAATCTTTCTCAATGTATAAATTATCAAGTTGCACTACACTATACGGATTTAGTGTCTTTGGTAAATCAACATCCTTACTAATTGGTTCAATAATTCTACCATCTTTTTTTATTATCAATATTTGTTCAATTGTTTCAGAAACCAAACCTATATTAGATACTACAATGTAAACTTTCATACTCTCTGAATATTTCCCTTTCGTCACTAAATGTACTCTTAACCGAGCTTTTTTCTGATAAAAAAATTGAAAAAAATGAATAAAAAGAGCTGTTAATACGGCTGTAAATGTAGATATAGCTGTAAATGCTTCCCAATTCACTAAAAACAAACCCTTTCTGGATAAGGAATATCCAAATACATTGGAATCACTAAATAATTCTGACTTTTTCCTAATAAACATTTTTACTAATCATTAATTTTATTTTATTTAATCTAATTAGTTACTCAAATAAACCTTTTTCATTTTTTGCTTTGATACTGAGTGCTACAATTAATTGCTCCCTCATATAAAACCTTTTAGGTGCTTTTTCTGTCTCGTATCATCGGGAGGTATTTCTGAGATCGCCTGGGGCACACGGTAAAATACCTTACTATCCCTAAAACCTATATTTTTTAAAGATTTATTCAAATAGTCCTATTATGCCCACCATCTTAGGTATTAGTATAAAAAACACCCAATATCAATGAATCCATTAAAAATCATTTATAAGCTTTATTTTGACATTTTGACAAATTAATTTCCATAACAATCAATCAATTTTACTCATATTCGTTTTTTCTTCCTTAATTTCAGGAACTTCAAAAATAATAGGTACTCCGGATTTAAAAGCTTTCCCAACAGCACAAGCTTGCCTAAATTTAAGTGAAGATAAAGCATCAACTATTTTTTCATCCATATAATTACTTAAAAAATCTTTACTAGTTTTATCAAAATGTTGAAAAGCAATAATTGAATTACATTGAGTTAATACGGTTTTTGAAACATTGGCTGTACGTTGTGCTACTACAATAAAGCCTATATTATATTTTCTTCCTTGTAGAGCAATTTGGCCAATAGCATTAACGAGAGCCTGGGCTTTTTTCTCTTCAACACCGATGAAATTCCACTCAGGAATAACTGTATGAGCTTCTTCTAAAACAACACATATTCTTTTACCCTCTAATTTCCCCAATCTAGCAAGAATAAATAATGCTTTAAAAAACCATCTAGTATATTCTAGGATTCCTGTAGTGTTTTCTACATCAGGTAATTCAAAAATTGATATTGACTTATCACTGGAAATAAATTCCATAATGGATTCTTCAAACCCATTTATTAAGAAATCTTCTTTTTCTCTAATTAATTCCAAGTCCCGTTTATCCTTAAATTTTGACAATTCATTTGATAAAATATCAATTGCATTGAACAAACTCTCCTTTTTATCATTTTTAATAACATAATCATATTCATCTTTTTTAAAACATGCTTTATATTCATTTGTGAAATCTACACAAATCACTTTCGTATTATTCATTTTCATAATCATATTTTTTATCAAATTCCTAACAAAAACAGATTTACCAGTTCCTGTAACCCCTAAAACAGCTAAATGATGTGTAACAGATTCTTCAATATCAAAAATTACTGGATAATTAGTATTGGGAATAATTCCGATTTTTAGTGTATTCGCCGGTAATTGAATATCTTCAATTTCAGATGCTAAAAATATTGGCGTATTAATCTCTGGAACCCACCCATATTTTTCAAATCTTAAACGATCATTGTTCCATATACCCAACTGGATAGCCTCACCTATAATCTTCCCAGCTTTATTTTTCGCCTCAAGCGATTCCATATTTGTTATCCCTTCAATAACTTGGTACAAAATTTTTTTACCTTCCATTTCAATCTCTAGTAGATCACCTTCTTGAATCATAACCCTAGAAGCATACTCAAATTTAATTCTACTAATAATTGAATTTTCAATTACAACACCAACAAAATTATTTAATGCATTTGGCACACTTTCTAATTCTGATTTGTAAACAATATTTGAATCATATCGATCAATGTTTGT
>CAZFGQ010000102.1:0-8860 GCA_964518675.1 uncultured Spirochaetota bacterium | reverse complement strand
ATAAAATGATTAATTGATAAGAGAGCAGGGAGGTTTAAATTGGCTAACGTTAAATTGGAAAATGTAACCAAAAGGTTTGGCCCTATTACTGCAATTAATAAATTAAACTTTGAAGTCAGATCGGGAGAGTTCTTTGTACTGTTGGGCCCAACAGGCGCTGGTAAGACAACAACTCTTAGGTGTGTTGCGGGTCTGGAAAAACAGGATGAGGGTGATATCTATATTGATAATGTAAATGTTAATAGTTTTGATCCTGCCCATAGAGATGTTGCCTTTGTTTTTCAGTACTATTCTCTTTACCCGCATCTAACTGTAAGAGAGAACCTTGAGTTTCCTCTTAAGCCCAAGCACAGGAAACTTCCCGAGGATGAAATAAACCGTAGAGTGGTGGAGGTGGCTAAAATTCTCCATATAGACCACTTACTTGACAGAAGGTCGGATAAACTTTCTGGAGGGGAGATGCAGAGAGTATCAATTGGTAGAGCTATAGTCCGAAAACCAAAGGTATTTTTAATGGATGAACCTCTTTCAAACCTTGATGCGAAGTTGCGTGAGGAATTACGCTCTGAGTTAAAGCATTTACAGATAGATCTTGGTGCAACGTTCTTTTTTGTAACCCATGATCAGGTTGAGGCAATGACAATGGCAGATAGAATAGCTGTATTAAACAAAGGGCGTATTCTTCAAATGGGTGCACCTTTTGATATCTATAATCATCCTGCCAATATGTTTGTGGCAAGCTTTGTTGGAAGCCCGGCAATGAACTTTTTTAAAGCCGAAATTGTAAAGAATGAGGTTTTAGTTCCTGAGGATAATATCAAATTCAGTATTTTTAAAGAACATTTATCCAAACTTGGTAATTTTCAGGGTAATGTGGTGTTGGGGATAAGACCGGAGGACATTTCCCTGAGCCTTGAAAGGAAGGAAGGGTTTGCTTCAGGAAACATATATAACATAGAAAACATGGGTATGGAAAAAATTGTAAGCATTAAAACCAAAAACTACACTTTTAAGGTCGTAACAAAAGCCGATTTTGAGGCTCCTATTAATGAAAAAGTTTATTTCAATTTTGATATGCAAAAGGCCCATTACTTTAACCTGGAAACAAGGGATAATTTAATTACTCCTTAATTCTTTAACCGGAAAGCAACTTCCCGATTGAATATAGCTTCTAATATCGGAAGTTTTGAATATATTTAAATGCTAATTATTAAAATTACAAGAAAGGAGTGATAAAGATGGCTGTGAAAATTTCGATAGGTACGTGGGCTTATACCTTTGGTGAATATGAAAAAAAACCAATTACGATGGAAGAAGTAGCTAAAAGGCTTGGAGAACTTAATTTCGATGGTGTTTCGCTGGGTGGATTCAAACCCCATGGTCATTATGAATTGTATCCCACCAAGGAAAGCAGGAAGCAGCTTGTTGAGCTTTTCAAATCACATGGACTTGAGATAAACAGTTATGCGGCAGATATGTGGGCATATCCTTTTCCCTATGGAGATCCTGATGTAGTTAAAAAATATGAGGAGGCCTATGACAAAAGCCTTGAAATGTGTGTGGATTGCGAGATTCCTATTATCAGAGTTGACACTGTAGCTCAAACCCCTTATCCACCTGATTTTGATTACGATAGGGTATGGGAACGAGTGGTAAATATGTTCAGAAAAGATGCCCAGAAAGCTAAGAAATATGGTATTACAGTTGTATGGGAGTTTGAACCTGGTTTTATTTTTAACAAACCATCTGAGATAGTAAAGATGGTAAAGGACGTAAATGAGGATAATTTCAAACTACTGGTAGATACGTGTCATGTTCAGATGTGTGCGGTTGTTGGGGCAAAACAGTATGGAGAAAAAGAGGTTTTAAAGGGTGGCCAACTTGAGTTTTTTGAAATGGTAAAGGGAATGATTGGGGATGTCCATATTATTGATTCCGATAATAAACTCCACGATGATCACACCTCGGTACATGCTCCTTTTGGAACTGGCTATATAAACTTTGAAGAAGTCGTGCCTGCAATAGTAAAAGCCGGGTATGACTCTCCGTGGTGGACAATTGATCTATGTTTCTGGCCAAATGCTTGGGAGATAACAGAAGATTCAAAAAAATATGTTGATAACCTTTTCAAAAAGCTTGGCATGAAATAAATGATAGATTTTGGAATCAGCAAAGGTAATTTTTCGAATTAAAACAGAAAGTTAGAAAAAGAACAGGAGGAGGTTGTCTATGAAGGGTAAAATGAAAGCAATGGTATTTTATGAGCCAGAAAATATGAAGCTTGAAGAAATAGATATCCCTGAAATAGGACCTGATGAGGTGCTGGTCAGGGTTAAGGCTTGTGGTATTTGTGGATCTGATATTGCGTATTACTACGGACTGAGCAGCCTTGAAACAGAGACCGGCAAGGGACCTCTTGTGCTTGGACATGAGTTTTCAGGTGAAATTGTAGAGATAGGCGAGATTCCCAAAAGTCTTGGATTGTTTAAAGAGGGTGATAGGGTTTCTGTAGATCCTGTTCAATACTGCAATGCATGTGAGATATGCAAAAAAGGATATGTGAATCTATGCGAAAACAAGAGTGTTCTTGGAGTTTCTGTTGATGGAGCATTTGCGGAGTATGTAAAATCCAAATATACATCAATATTCAAGCTTCCCGATAATGTCACATTCGAACAGGGAGCTTTTACAGAGCCACTCGCGGATGCCATGTATGCTGTCCAGAATCTAGAGGTTAATCTGGGTGATTTTTGTGTGGTTATCGGCCCGGGTCCTATTGGACTTGCGGAGGCACAATTGATAAAGTCAAATGGTGCTGGTGTGGTGGTGGTTTTGGGTACGAGGGATTACAGGCTTGACATCGCCAAAAAAAATGGTGCTGATTACGTTTTTAATATAAGTGATAAAAACTCAAAATACTATGTAGAGGATATTACAAAGAAAATTTCTGAGCTCACTGATGGTAAGATGGCTGACAGGGTGCTCGTTGCCACAGGGAATCCTGCTGTTATGGACCTTCCATTTGAGATCTCAGGTAGAAGGTCAATAATAGTATTCTTTGGACTACCGGGTGATAAAGATGTTGTTAAGGTACCGGCACTTCAAACAATTCTGTGGGACAAGAGGATAAAATTCTCCTGGCTTGCTCCACTTACCTGGCCAAGATCTCTAGAAGCTATTTCCAAAAAGCTTATAGATGTTGATTCACTGGTTACCCATAAATTTAAACTTGAAGAACTTATCACAGGTATCGAGAAGGTCAAAAACAGAGAAGGTAATCCCCTGAAAGCCATTGTTATTCCTTGAGTACGTACTTCTTGTGTTCCTGGGGAAACCCGAGAGAAATCTATTCTATTAGTTGATCGTAAAGGCGACCAGAAAAACTACTATTTTCTGTTTCTGGTCGCATATTTTTTGTTTTCATGAATTTTTAATTAGATGTGGGAGGGTGTATGAAAATATTTGTTACGGGAGGGGCAGGATACATTGGGAGCCATGTGGTTAAAACCTTGGGAGAGAAGGGATACGATATACTTATTATAGATGATCTCTCCACCGGGCATAAGGATCAGGTGCTTTTTGGTGAGCTTGTTGTATCTGATATCGGAAATACAGATGTACTGAAGGATGTAATTAGAGATTTCAAACCCGATTTGGTGATGCATTTTGCTGCCCATATTCAGGTGGAAGAATCTGTAAGATTACCTTTTAAATATTATGAAAATAACACCCTGAAAACATTAGGTATGTTAAAGACCATCATAGAGGAAGGGGTAAATTACTTTTTATTTTCATCAACGGCGGCCGTTTATGGGATACCGGAAAAAATACCGGTAAAAGAAACGGCGGCTTTAAATCCCATTAATCCATACGGAACCTCAAAGGTTTGCGTGGAGTATGTCTTAAAAGATCTATCCAATATCCGTAGAGACTTTAAATTTATTTCATTGAGGTATTTTAATGTTGCGGGTGCGGATCCTGATGGCAAAATAGGACAGGTTTATCCGGAACCTACCCATCTCATAACGAGAGCACTGAAGGTTGCCAAAGGTGAGTTGCCAGAACTTCAGATATACGGTACTGACTACCCCACTCCGGATGGAACGTGCATAAGAGATTATATCCATGTATGTGATATAGCTGAAGCTCACGTTGTTGCTGCAGAAAGAATGATTAATGGTGGTGCAATGGGAGTGTATAATTGCGGATATGGAAAAGGTTATTCAGTTAGAGAGGTTGTTAAAACTGTTAAGAAGGTTACGGGAATTGACTTTAAAGTTCTGGAAGCTCCACGGAGAGCGGGTGATCCTCATGCACTTGTAGCTGATAATGAGAAAATAATTAAAGAACTTGGATGGAAACCGAGATACAATGATCTTGAGTTTATAATAAAAACTGCATGGGATTGGGAAAATAAACTTAATTAGCTCTATAAACAAGTTTTCAGGCTGGTTTAATTTCTCTTATAGAGTTAATAACAACATCAGCCAGAGGCATTAGGTCGCGGCGCCCTGCAACGCCGCCTTCTATCACGCCAACCAATAAACCAACCCTGGCTTTTCTGCCCATAATCATATCTGTGATGGTGTCTCCTATAATGACTGTTTTTTCCTTTGTGACAGATAGGTTTTTACATATGTATTCAATCATTTCCGGGTGAGGTTTACCATTTTTTACCGTATCCGAACCAACAATTGCATGAAAGTAATTTTTTATTTCAAACCTTTCCATTGTTTGTTCGGCGATCTCTGTATGGTCAGCCGTTGCGATTGCAAGTTTAATTCCTGTGCCATAAATTGTTTCAATTACTCTTTTGAGGTTTCTTACAGGTCTGGCAAGTTCAACCCTGCTGAGCCTTTTTTCAGAGATATCTATTGCTCGTCTTGTATTCTCTCTGGCTTTTTCCCATGGAATTTTTATCGAATACAATGTATCGGCAAAGATTATTTCATCCTCAAACCTTGTGCTGTATGGGAAAGGCCCTTTTGGATCTATATGTTTTCTTTTAAGTGTAATTCCAAAAGCTCTATGACATTTTCTTATAAATAAGTTTGCCCTTTCGCTTGATAGACCCGTAAGTTTTATAATGTTCTGTAATCTATCCTCAAAAATTGGAAGCCATGTTGATTTGAAATCAACCAGTGTACCATCCTTATCGAAAATAATTAGTTCTGTATTGAATATCTTTGGCCCGTATCTGATATCAACTCCCATTCCACTTTATTCCGAAAAATCTTTCTATTGATTTAATCGAAGTATTAACGATCTTTTCCTCTGGAAATCCTGTTTCTTCAATTATTTTCAGCGCATGATCGAAAAATCCTATTTCATCCGCTGTATGGGCGTCACTGTTTACCACAATTAATGCCCCTGTTTTCTCGCATGTTTCCAAAAAGTTATGGAATATCTATTATATCATCTTCTATTCCTCGAATTATTCTTATATCTGTGTTTAATGAATCTGCCAATCTTTTGAGAGACATAAAATATATCGGCGAAGCACCCCCTGGTATACCAGGACCGTGATCTGTTATGGCAATTCCTTTAAAACCTTTCTTGATAGCGAACTCGCACATCGTTCTCAATGTATCGGCACCATGACCACTTGCAACCGTATGGGTATGAAGATCTGCGATAATCTTTATCAAGCTCGGTATTCCTCTCTATTTTTTAACTTTAATTTCTGATGGTTTTTCGCCCCATAGTCTGTATTTCATTATAAAGAATAAACTCACGATTACAAAAACTATGCTGATTATCTGTGCACCTCTGAACCTGCCAACCATGAGGCTGTCTGCCCTGAAAAAACTTACAAAAAACCTTATAATGCCATAATTTAAAAGGTACATTGCTATGATAAAGCCACTTTTATGGTTCCGTTTTCTCAATTTCCACAGGATGAAGAAAGAGATGATGTTGAGGGCAAGTTCATAGAGCATTACAGGGTGTAGAGGTTGGCCGGGGAACTCGTCTCCCGCGATACTCCCGGGTGGAAATACAATCCCCCAGGGGAGTTTTGTGGGCAAACCGTGAGCATCGCCGTTCATGAAATTGCCAAATCGCCCAAAAGCCTGGCCCAGTGCAAGTGCAGGTGCTACTGAGTCAAGGAGATCAAAAAATTTTATCTTTTTAATTTTTGTGTACAGATATGTTGTGAGAACTCCGCCGATTATTCCTCCATGGATTGCGAGACCGCCATGCCAGATTGCAAATATCTCTGTAGGATGTTGCGAATAGAATTTCTTCCACATAAAAAGAACATAGTATATTCTTGCCCCAAGAATGCCACCAAGGACAACCCAGAATGCATAGCTGTATATATCTTCAGGTGCTATGTTCAGATTTTTTCTCTTTGCCTCTTTTCTCAGAATGATGATTCCAGTTATGATTGCAATTACATACATCAGGCCATAGTATCTTATTTCTATTGGACCTATTCTTACAAGAATTGGATGCATGTTCCCTCTTTATTTCTGTAATTTCCCCAATAATATAACCAAATACTGAATCAACCGAAAAGAGATTAATTGGCGTTTGGGTTTTCTAACTTAATATTAATAATAAACATGGGTGTTGAATGCTTGGTAATTTGAATAATAAGCTGAATAGCCAAACACGTTATTTTATTTTTTGTAGTAACTGATTATTTTGTTAATTGCACTTATTACATCCTCTGCATCTTTTAATTTCATCGATGGATAAATGGGAAGGCTTATTTCCTCTCTATATGCACGGTACGATATAGGAAAATCTTCGGGATTATACTGGAATCTGTTTTTATAATAACTCATCATGTGTAGAGGTATATAGTGAACATTTGTTGAAATATTTTCTGCTCTCAAGGCATTGATAAACTCATCCCTGTTTATCTTCAATTTTGAAAAATTGATTCTTATTGGATACAAGTGGTAACTGGGGCGTGATTTTTCGGTGATAACTGGAGTTTTTACGAATGGTATCCTGGAAAGGTGGTTGTCGTAATACTTTGCTATTTTCTCTCTTTTTTTAATTATATAATCAATTTTTTTAAGCTGCTCAATGCCGATTGCTGCCTGAATATCAGTCATATTAAACTTGTATCCTGGAAGTGCAATGTCGTACCGCCAGTTTCCCGTATTGATTTTACTCCATGCATCTCTTGTTTGACCGTGAAGGGAATATATCTTTAATTTTCTGGCCATTTCCATATTTATTCCGGTAATTGCTCCTCCTTCAGCTGTTGTGATGTTTTTAACCGCATGGAAGCTGAATATACAGGGATTGCAGAATGATCCTATTTTTCTACCATTGTAGCTTGCACCAATTGCATGTGCTGCATCCTCGATCAGGAGGATATTTTTCCTTTTGGCGATGGATTTTATTTCATCCAGGCGAATAGGGTTTCCTCCGTAGTGAACTGCTATAATTGCTTTTGTCCTGTTGGTGATTTTTTTCTCTATTTCTTCAGGGCAGATGTTGAATGTTTCGTACTCAATATCGGCGAAAACGGGTATTGCACCTGCATGCACAATCACATTTGCTGTGGCTGCAAATGTATATGGTGTTGTAATCACCTCATCCCCATCCCCTATTCCGTAGATCTTAAGGATAAGAAACAGCCCTGCTGTGGCTGAGTTTGTTGTTACTGTTGTTTCAGTTCCGAAGTAGTCAGAGAGCATTTTTTCAAATTGTAAGTTTATTTTACCTGTGGTGATCCATCCAGACTTTAATACCTTCCTTACCGCCTTTATTTCATTGGCTTTTATATATGGAGGAGAGAATTGTAATAAGGTTTTCCTTACAGGGGTTCCACCTTCGATCGCCGGTAGTTTTTTCATCTTAATCTATCCCTGGCTTTTATGGTAAATTTTCTGACGATAATTCTTTTTTTACTGCCGCTGAATAAATTATAAGAGCATATGTCAGTAATAACTTCGGAATATATCTCCATAAGTTAATTCTCTATAAATTAATTATCCTTGTCAGTAAAGTCTTTCTATATTAGGATTTGAAATATCTGAGATGAATATGATATGAATCTATTTGTATTTCAGTTTGGTATTTAATTACCGAAAATAAAAAAAAGCCTTCAGGGGTCAAGGTTAAGAAATGCTCTTTACAATAATCTTTGGATTTCTTACACTGTTAGGTTTTTCCCTCTTTATCGCCGTGTTACTATCATCAGTTCTTAAAGCTAAGACAAAAAGGATTATCAAGAAAAAAGAGCTTTTTAATGAGCTCGCATACAGAAATGCACTTGAAAATAAATTGAGAAGTGGAATTGCACATGAGGCAAGGGAAATAAGTACTGCAAGAAGTGCTGGTATGGAACAGACTGCCGGTGTTGGAATACCTTCTGGTAGAGCTTTGGCACCAGGTGAGTCAAGAGGTGCGTGGGCTATACCGCTTGTAATAATTCTGGGGGTTTTGGTTCTGGTTATAGGTATTACAATGGGAGGTAGAATAATCCATACTATTAAATCCAGGCCAAAGGTTTATTTCAGTGAGGGTATTAATTACCTTAAAATGAAGCCTGAAGGGGTAGCTAAAAGGTTCACCCGGGGAAAGGTAAATGTTTTTGTAAGATTTCCGGAAACACTTCCTGTGGACAAGCTTTTGTATGAGGTATACAGAATAGAGGAAGAGGGCCTTGTAAAATATGATGAAATGGTTATTACCCGAAAACCCGGAAAGAGAGTTTACGTATTTAAAAGAGTATTTGATAAAACGGGGACCTATATTGTTTATTTAAAGGACTATACAACCAGGGTAATTCTGAATAAGCTCGCACTTGAAATAGTACCCGATGAATATGCTTACAAGCCCGTATTGAGAGAATAAAAAGTTCCGTCTCTTGCCAAATCTTCTATTGCATGTTTGA
>CAZFGQ010000101.1:0-9010 GCA_964518675.1 uncultured Spirochaetota bacterium | reverse complement strand
TAATTTTAATGTTGTTGAAATATCCAGCATCGCAGGCAGGTACCTGAATGAGATACAAAAAATAAATAAGGCAAAATCCGAAATTTTCAACTCCATATCTGATATACAGGCATCTGTAATCGAGAGTATCGAAAGAAATACCATTGATTTTAATAATTTTGGAGAACTTACTATCGAGAATTTTGAGGATTATTATTTTGGACCAGAAGTGTTGGATCAAAATAGTTTTCTTTGTCATCCGATAGATCTCGAAATATACAGAAATTACTATGAGAGGGAGTTCTGGGAAAATCAGGCTGATATAATCGGGGAAACCCTTAAATATATTTTGGAAAGACCTGAGCGCGAGGAAAGTACTAAAACACTTGAGAGGTATGCCTTATCTAAGGATACTTACCAGGAAGCACTGGATATTTATCAGAGATTGATTGACAGAGATCTCGATTCAGCAAACCTGAATGTAGAGGAAGCCACTGAGGTTCTCAATGAGAAAAAAGAAGAACTTTCATCGAAACAGCGGGAATTGCAGGAGGTTACAGCAGAGCTTTCCTCTCTTAAACTTGCAAATTTAAACCAGAAATTGTTTTATGATTCTCTTTGGGATGATCTTAATAATCTCCTATCAGGAAAAAAGGAATATTTATCAAAGGTGTTCGAGTTTGAAGAGGATAATCTGAATGATGCTGTTGATGTAGCGATTAAAAATGGTATAGAGAGCCAAAAAAAGCTTTATGAATATATCTACGGGAGTTTTCTGGATTCTGATGATTACAGAAGTATTGAGAAAGTTAGTTTAATCGGCGATTTATTTTCTGAGAAGTTTTTAGAAATTCAGGATGCAATATCCGAAAATAATCTGGATCTGCTTCCAGATATATTCAATTCGATAGATATTCTTTCTCAAAAGCTCCCCGATATTTCTGCTTACAGGGATATTAAGCTTTATATATCAAATTTAAATCCTGTAGTAGATCTGTATATTTCGACTCAGGGCGAGGTTTCTCAGGAGCTATTTCCCGAGTTTGTTTCTCTATACGAAGAGATTGTGAAATGTTTGTTCACAGTTTCAGTTGATGAAAGAATAAAAACATTTACCGCTGTAATGGAAGGGGCTGACAATTATAGAGAAACGGAAAACATTCTCGAATCCTTTTCAGAGAAAGAATTTTTTAACAGTGTTGTAGCGTATTTAGAAAATATTATTTCAGAGTTTGAAGGAGGTTCAAAGGGGGATGGATCGGGGGATACTGCGGGGGTTTCAGGTGATTCTGCGACCATTGATTATGATATTGATTATGATAGAGATGTACTTGAGTTTCTTTTAGAAGAACTTAAGTCAGAAAATTACAGGAATTATTCTATTCATGAATACCTTTCCCTTTTAAAAAGTAAAAATGAACAGGGATTTTTGATTATTGATGGCCTTTACAGCAGGGCAGTTGATAGCGGAAATAATTTTAGTACGTTACTGGATGAAGTTAATCAGGCAGCACCTGAAAATGATTTCCTCAATATTTTAAACATAATGAGAGATGAGGCAAGGAGGCTGGCGCATTTCCAATCCTTTGCATCTTCTGAAAAAGCGCTTGATGGATACGTTAATTTTATCAGAGAGGTTATGACTCCAGGAAGTGGATTACAGTATGACCTTGTCTCGAAAATTAGAAATGAATTGGAAGAAGCAATTAATATTTCAAGAAAGGTTGGAATGCTGCCGGTTATCCGTCAATTAAGGTCAATGATCTATCAGGTTGATTGTGAAAATGATGATGAATCGGCGAATGATTTGAATAACTCACTTTATTTCGATGATGAATTATCTTATCCTTCAGATGTTTTATCTGGGAATACGGTTTCTCCTACAGAGGGAAATCTCAATGAGGCTGTATATAGCCTCTTAAAGCTTATGAATAATTTTAATAATAATGAGTTATTAAAATCCTACCTTCCCGTGCTGGAGAAAACCCTCACGGATTATGTTGCAGCATCAATTTTCCTTTTAAACGAAAGGGGATTTGAGAGAATACAGGATAAAAATCAGCAAAAAATTGACGATTTTATAGCTTTAAAGATTGATGAGTATCTTTCTGATCTTTTTTCGGGATTTAATGTAAATAGCGGCATTAAGAGTCCAGAGGAAAATTCCGGAAATATTTCAAACGGGAATACTGAAGGAAGTCTTGAAGAATATCTCGAAGAAAATCTCAGGGAGGAATATGATGAAACATCAAGCGAGCAAGTAACATCGGAGGAGGAGTTTGGTGAGTTTCTCGGGTATTTTAATGAAGGCAACATGCGGAAATATGTTGAACAGAAACTGACATCTCTGCTGGATGGAGAGAAGGACATAAGGACGGTGTTATTCCAAAATCTCGATGAGATAACTCAGGTACATGATATTTTAAGTGAAAATGAAGAAAATAGTAATCCTGAGGCCATGCCATATGGTTCATCAGTTGTTTTCATACCTCTATCAGATTATGAAACTATTTTAGACATTAAGGGTTTGAATAAAATATTTCTCGAAGCTTCACCGGGGTTTTCAGAGTGGCCTTCAATATCTGTTGAAGCTTTGGGGCAGGAATCCTTATCAAACTCTACTCAAACGGATCTCTCGATAGATTCAGATGAAAATCCGATACCTCTTTTTCTATCGGATTCTTATGCGCTTAATAGATTTGTTGAATACCAGAACAGATTTATCCAGGGTTTACTTACGCTAACGAATATCGGGGCTTTAGGTGATGATACAATCGGGGAGATCCTGGCATTGAGGATGGGAGAAAAGATCAACTATTTTGATCTGGTGACTGGCAAAGAGCATAGTATTGATCTGTTTTTGGGAAGCGATCTTCCCCTGGTTGGTTTTAATGAAGAAACCTTTGGTTCCCGGGATAATTATTTGAGGGTATTTTTTGAAAATAATTATGAACTTCTAAATGACAACTTTAAAAGCACCATCGATGAGTTTGAATACACCTCGGGTTTAATCAATCCAGACTCTAACGGTTTCACAAAACAGCATATGCTTCAGAATTATAATTTTGATATGCTCGCTTCCTCCCTGTGTAGAATTCTTCCTGAGCTTTCCAGCATTTTAAAAAAATCATCTGAGTTAGAGAGAAAGATAGATTTTTTGTTCAGTAAAAATGTAAAAATAGAAAGATCAATAGATTTTTTGGAAGCACAGGTTAAAGAGGCTGAAAATGAGCTTGATAACGCAATTGGTGAGTATAACAGTATTGTCAGTAGTATAGCAGCTCATAAAGAAACAGTTGATAAACTTTACAATGAATATCTGAAGTCCAAAGAGATATATTTTTATGCCAACAATATATATTTTGGGGACAATGTCGATTTTGGTTTTGAGACCTACAGAGATGAATTCTTAAAATACAGTAAAAATTCCGCTTATTCCGGAAGCATCTATGAAGTTTTGAAAGACATTAAGGTTCTGAGTGCTCAGGGAGAGAATGGGCATGATAGTTCTTCTGTTGAAAGTGGAGAAGATCCTTTTTTTGATAGGGAACTGGATAAAATAAAAACCCAGTTGCTGAATAAAGAAAATGCACTGAATCAAGCCGAAGAGGCCCTTTATCTAATAAGAATTTTTAAATTTGAACTTACGAAAAGGATAGACAATTTAGAATCTGCTGTTTCTTCACTTAATGAAAGGCTTTCCTCTGATACGATTGATGATGATGAGCGAATATCCCTTGAGGAAAAACTTCGTGATATTAACGATGATCTGGAACAGCTTAAAAAACTCAGTCAGAACTGGTTAAATCTGGATTTCAGATATATTCCCAGAAAGTGGTGGAGGTGGCGTTATAAAAAAGCTCGTGATCCTGGCAAGCGTAATACTCCACATGCCATCCTGCTTGAGGCACTTGATAGGTCAAATCCAGGTGAAATGGGAGATTATCAAAACAGGGCATATATTACTGTGCTGGATAAGTTTTTGACTGAAGTAAGGAACTGCTCACTTGAAGGTGCTCTGATTAATAGCTCATCGGTTTTTGATGGATTATTTAATGGCGAAGATGCAGATTTGGATGATCTGATAGAAACAATAGAAAAATATGTATTGCGTTCAAGGCTTGACTTGAAGAATTACCGTGAGGAAGCTCTCGAATGTTATACGAAAAAGCTTGATGATTTTTTTGAAGAGTTGAGAGAATATGGCGAATGGACATCTTTGAAAATCAACCTTGATAACGAAAAATTGCTGAACGAAAAAGCAGGAGGCCTGATTTCACTGCTTGAAAACAAACCCGTTATAAACAGGCCCGTTGGAGACAAATCCTTTGGAAATAAGCCTCTTAGAAACAATCCCGGGGGAGGGAATAACTCAATTTCTACTGGGGATCCCGCTGGTATTTTCCCGGATCTTGAATCCATGAGGGAGAATTTGGTTAGGGAAGGGGCTATCCTCCTCCATTACGATTTGTCAGATCCGGGACTTTTAAAGAGAGAAATAAAGAGAAAGAAAGAGCTTTTTTATAGGTTAAATCCGATAGGTTTATACAGTACAGTTATGAATAATACGGGCGAGAGTTTTTATTACGAACTGTTGTCCATATTACTTTATGCCAGGCAAAAGGTTGATGCAGACAGATTATCGATAAAGAGACAGAGGTTTTCACTTCAATTGAATACGCTGTCCGAGGAAAGGCTCAGATTTGAAGATAAGCTTTCACTTGGATTGGTTAAGGGCATTGATGAATGGAATGCTCGTCTGAGGGGACTTCAGGGTGACTATAGAAAATGGGTTTCAGATATGAAGAAGAGGCTTGCGGATTCAAAGTTAATGTGGCACGAAAAAGAGATTTATTATGTAAGTGAGCGGGAGGCATGGCTGGAAAAGGTAAAAAACAATAGTAGTTCCTCTCTAAGTGATCTCCGAGAAGCTGTTGAGGAGTTCTCGGATGAAAATGGGCTTGAGCTGGATGACCTTGCTGAAGGTGCTGGAAGGAGCAGTTTTATTAAAGGAGATATTTCCATACCTGGTTGGGTTAATAATTATGAGGTTCTTGCAAATAGAACGTTCTCTCCGCTTAAGAAGATAATATTTAAAAACAATGCAACTGAGGTTGCATTAAAAAAACTTGAGGATTCAATCCTTGCCTTTGACAATGAACGTGATTCCCTGGAGGCAGAGAAGCTTTATTTTCAGCTGATTAGAAATAGGGATGCGATACTCAGCAATATTGAATCGGTTGACATTGCCAATGAGAAAATGATTGAAGAATATCTATCCGGGTATGGATATGTGAAAAAGGGCAGTGGATATGAAAAAAGAGTATTTGTTGATTATTCTCTTCTCGGTGGTAAAAAGTATGAAACAGCAAGAATAGGTTTTTTTTCGCCTTTCAGGGTTAATCAAAATGAGTTCAGATTACCAGAGATCAGCAGGGTTAAGAATCTTTCTGATGTTTCAGAACAGAGAGTTTTTATTTTTGAAGAAATGAAAAAGCTTGAAGATACAAGGGATAAGATTCTCGGCAACAGGGCAATGGCTGGGGAGATTTATATCAAACATGTGGGAAGAATTCCTATTGGAGATGAGATCCAGAAGTATGTTGAGGAGAGGCAGGAGTCTGAACGCGGAATAATTGGGAATGTACTTAGCAAACTCCGGAAGGCTGCAGGAAAGCTAATTGAGAAAATGGGCAGTCTTTTTGGAAAAAAGCGCTCTAGTGATGATGATTATGAAGAATTTCAGAGTTTGTTAATTGCCAGTATAAAGGGGAATCAAAATAGAGAGCTCGAAACAGGCAGTGCGATGCTTGAGTTTAATTACTATCAGGTAAAGGAGCAGATAGCAAATGAAAAGAAGGATTCTGGATTTATTAATGCACCTTTATTTCCCGGTGGTCCTTCTCTTAAATCTATTGGCAGTGTTGCTCTTGCAGTGGTTACTGCAGGATCAAGTGCTGTGGTCCAGGCCACAGCACAACTAGGTTTAAGTATTGTGTCGACCCTGGTCACCCACGCAGAAGGTAAGATAGGAGATGAGGAAGCAGTGCTGGATATTTTAAAGGATTCCGCCACTTCATTTTTGACCGGTGGGCTATCTAAAACTGGAGGATTTTTGCAGGGATTGGGTGACAAACTTTATTCAAAAATTGATTCCCTGAGTTCTTCGTTTGGAAGTGTAATGGCGTCGGCATCTATAGAGGCTGGTATATTTTTTGGAAATCAAATAATTTCAACAGGTATTGAATCAATTGAGATGGAGAATGGAAATCTTGTTTACGATGCTTATGGATTTGGAACGGGGATAGGAACTTCATTATTTGCATCGCTGGGACGGTTTAGCGGTGTTACTGCCGGTGGTCTATATGATGTGTCCAGGGGTGCGACATGGGTAGATGATGATTTTCAATATAACTTGCTTTCTGATACTGCCAGGGGAATATATCTGGAGGATTACTATAATAACCAGATGAAGTTGGCTTCAGAACTTTTAAGCTCGGTTACAGAGCAGGGAATAAATAATCTGACTGGGATCCAGAATGGTATCGATCTCAACATACTGAATACAGGTGATTTTGGCTTAAAGAATAGTTTGGGTCTTTTAAAGGTTACTCTCGGTTTGGATGGGATTTCTGGGTTGGAGCTCTCTACTTCGGGAACCAATATTGGTCTATCGAGTATTCGCCAGATGAAAGCCGGTTTTGAAAGGTACTCTCTCTACAGTGAAAGATTTCTTGAAGGAGACATTGACGCAAAGAAGCTTTATCTTGCGGGAAATATGCTGCGTTACGGTTTCAGTTCCGGGGAGGCTCCATTTGTTGGCAGTAAAGTTGATGCCGGCCCATTTGGAAGCAACTTTAATGCTGATGGGATGTCCGCTACTTTAATAAGCCTTCTTGAAAATGGGGATACGTCGGGCTTTGATTACTCTTCCAGTGGGCTTGGAAAAATTGGAGTCTGTATAGATGGGATGGTAAATCAAAATAAAATTTTAAGTGACAATCAGCCTTCTTTGAAAAATGGTGTTCTCCTCTGGGATATAAATATTGCAGGGGCTTACACTGCATTTCAGGGATATGGAATGCTGAACCGCTATAAATATTACCTTGAAAACAGTAGACAAAGTGCCGCAGAGCTTTTTTCTACTGTTGAACTGGCCGAGCTTAATGCTGTTGAAAATACTACCGCCATTGATAAAGCTCTTGATTTCTCAGATTTGATGGTGTCTAACAGGATTTCTGCTCTTGGTTTTTCACTCAATATCTGGGATAAGCTCAAGAATAGATTTGGTTTAAGCAATCCTGGGTTGGATGCATATTCCAGGATTTTTAATGATGATAGTAGAGCTTTCAATGATTTTGTTGTACTTCAATCTAACTATATGGACGATATGAACACCGGAGTTTTAATCTCTGAACTTCAAAACTCCCCTTTTGAGGAAGTTGTTGGTATTGGTAGCATTTATGAGGGTGTACTTGGAAGTGATGGATACGAATTTGTAGTTGAGTTGATTGACAGAGGAATAATGGAACAGGGATATGGAGGGATAAAGAGAGAAATAGGTCTTGGAAAGAGGATTCATAGGGGAACTTATGGGGATGTGAGTGCTACAGAAGTTGTAAAGGTTGATGATGGAGTTGAGGGTGAGGATTATTACGGATACTTTTTTGTAGGTGCTATGGATGATATGAATGAACAATTGGATTCAATAAATGGGGTGCTGCTCCAGAGGTATTTTAGTGCAGATGGTTTTGTGATGAATGAGCTGGATAGTGGCGCTGAATATTTTGATATAAACGCTGGCACACTGGATACTGAAGCAGTGTTAAATGCCGGATTTGTCAAACTGATTCAGGTGATAAAAAATCCACTCTTTCTTAATCGCTGGGTTTATAAGAATGTTTTTGAAGGCCTCAGAGGAGACAACCCATGGGCTAATAGTCGGAGGGGACATAATATTTTTGAAAATGGTAATTATGTATATATGGCTGGTAGAGGTGGTTCACCTCTTTGTAACTATTTTGTTTTAAATATATTCACTAAAACTGGGGTTGATGTGGGTAATCTAGATATTTATCGGGATAGTGAGATTGGAAGTAATGGGGTACATTATACCAACTGGTTCGTGGCAAATGATATTTTTAAACACCTTAAGAACAATGAGAATTTTATTCCTATTGAGGAGCTGTTGCAAGATATCATTGGTGATGATAGTCTTGTAATTAAAGAGAAAAAGGAATTGATTAATAAAAGGCTTGATGAATATATGCAACGAGGCATGATTGTTGTGGACTCATGGTTTAATCCAAAAGCAAGTGGTATGGGACATACATTTGTAAGGGACACGGAGGGGAGAAGATGGGATGTTAACGTAGCCAGGATTATTGATGGTGAAATTAAACTTGATAGTGTCCCATTGTATGTGTTTGATAGAGGTGGTGGTGTGAAATTTGAAAATTATTTTGAGAAAATGATTCAGTATAGGAGATTTGATTTCAGAGAGCAGTGGCTGAAAGAAAATAATAATAAATACAATAAATATAAAAATACATTTGGATGTTATGATCGTAATATATGTATCGCTAAATATTCAACAATACTAACAATGGATCTTGACCTTATTTTAGAGTACGCCTTTGAAGATTCAGGAAAATAGTTAATTGAAGGATATTTTATGAAGCAAATAATTTTAGTAATAATAATTCTTCCATTATTTATGATTTTAGGAGGGTTATCATTTGATACAAATATTGATTATAAAGATTTTGTGAGAATTAAGACTAGAAATATGAAATTGAAAGTTAATAATAAAGATGTTGAAAACATAAATAGTATTTTAATTTTCGAAGAAGTTGAAGAGGGAAAAATTAAAAATAGGAATTATTTCAAAGACGAAAGGTATGTTGTTCAAAAATATAATTTAGAAAGAAGAAAAATCGTTAGTAATCTTTTTGGGAAAAAATGTCTAATTTCAGTTAGAATCAAGATTACATAAATCATTAGTGATTTTTCTATACTTTTTTAAACAGTT
>CAZFGQ010000100.1:0-9036 GCA_964518675.1 uncultured Spirochaetota bacterium | reverse complement strand
GTTTGGAGCCAGAAGCAGCCCCGACAGGGCGGGTAGATATCAAACTGTGCAATATTAGAGTATTCAGGATACTTTTTAAGATAAACATCTTCCCATTCCTCAATAAACTTCTCGGCTCTTGATTTTTCTATCAATGCATAACAACTTCCTCCAAATCCAGCACCAAATCCCGTTGCTCCCATAGCACCAAGACCAAAAGCAGAGCCTTTCAGAAAATCGATCTCAGGAACAATATTTTCCAGATAATCCCTGGATAAATCGTGAGAAAGATTTATAATCTTTCCGTATTCTTCGGCATCCTTACATTTTACACTTTCAACCGCTCTATACGTTAGATAACACTCCTTGAAAAATTGATAAGCTCTCCTTGCAAGTCTCTCATCCCTCGATTTAAGCTGTTCATATGCCTTCTCGGCTCTTTTCTCGAGGGGTATATCCATGTAAAAATCTCTGAGCATCAGGTAATTGGTTTTATTTACTTCATTTAGAGCTTTTACAGCCCTTGCAGCATCAATCGAAAGTCTGTTATACTTTTCAAGGGCATCTTTTGTTTTCTCTGCTTTTTTGCCAGAATAACCAACAACAACGATATACTCCTCCCATCCATCCACCTGCTCCAGCACCTCTGTTGGACAGTACCTGCAGTATAACAATTTATCCTGATTTCCCAAAAATATCGCCGTGTGATCCTCCGATCCTCCAAATGTTCCTACACCTCGATCGCCTTTTAGATCACCAAAGTTAAGCCCATTCTCATAGTGCGCAAGATACATTGAAAGACAGAGAGTAAAATCATCAATACCTTCCTGACCAAGCTTAATTCCCGCTTTTCTGCCATTTTCGATAATCAGATTTTTAAAATCCCGATCTTCAAGAAGCCCATTTGCACCAGCGAGAGCAAGAAAATCCATTATCACCTTGGCGGATGAACCGGATGTACCGCCTCCAAACGGAATATCTCCAATAAAAATTGATTTAATGTTTCTTGGAGGATCAAGACCAACCTGTCTCAAGTTAGATGATAATCTCTTTGCCACCGTAATTGCATAAGTCGAACCTTCTCCTTCGCGTTTTACATCAACCTCACCATTTTCTCTGATAATAAAAATCGTCTCTCCATACTCAGGTTCTGCATTCACAAGTTCTGTCAAACCATCCCCGCTTACAGCAGATATGGCGAAGAAGTTTCTGGGGCCAGTTAGCAAAAATGTCTCACCACCCTGATAATCAGTGTGTTTTCCGAGAAGCTCAACTCTGTTTGGCACATATGTAATTATGAGTTTATTTAAATTGGCATTTTTTGAAAACCTTCGCTTAAATATATCCCACACCCTCCACATCATCTCTTTCTTACATGAAATAATCTGAGGATATATTCCAAAGACTTTCTCATAAAATTCATCTCCGCCTATTATTTTTTCTACCGAACGATTCGATTGGTTTACTGATAAGTGATTACCGGCTTCAAACTCCCCGTCATCTTTTCGATTGTTTTTACCAAGCACAATCATTCCCCCTTTTAAAGTAGACTTCTTTTAATCCCCTCCTTATAATAGGATTTAAAACCGCTTATCAACCTTTTAAACGAAAAAGATATGAAAATATAGTAGTATAATAATTATAGAAATTATACAGTAATCCTCTATTTAATCAACTTTGTTTTTACCGGAAGTTCAATACTAATCCGGGTCTTATCATCAGAAAAACGCCAGAGTGGTGAAAAGGAAGCAGTAATGAGTAACAATTTTCAGCCCGTAAAAATCTACGAAAGAACCATCACCAATTTATCTCTTTAATTCATTTACTATAAAGGAGGTACTTTATGGGAAAGGTTGTAATCTTTGAAGATAAGGGATACGAGAATCTTTTGCCGCTCACACATACAAGAGCAGTTTTCGAACTGCGCTGCGGAATAATGCTTTTATACCAAAAGCTTATTTATCTTTATCAAGATCTGAATCTTGAAAAAGATTTTTACTATTTCTGTAGAGAATATCTCAAAGACTCACTTTCTGAAAAGGGATTCTTAAACGTCAACCAATCATTAATTGATTCATCCGATTCGGGCACCACCGGCGAAAACGTCCTATTCGTAAATGGAAGAGCACTAATAGAAAAAGAAATTAAGATTGAAGGGCCTGAGGAGGTAGGAGTAGATGAAGAGGATGTAATCTATATTCGAACAACAAAAACCAATGCCCAAAAAATCACAAACGAATTACTTTTACAGGAAAAACCAGCCGAGAAAATAAAGAAACTTGGTTTCAAAATCGTTCCTTTTAAAACCAATCTAATTAAATATCCCTGGGAACTCATCCATCATAATTCAGATGAGATTATAAGAGATTTTAAACTCCAGGGGATAACTGGTACAATCGAGGGCAAGGTCTATGAAGGCGCTCACCTGTTAAACCCAAGAAATATATTCATCGGGAAGGGAAGCTATGTAAAACCCGGAAGCGCACTTGATGCAGAGGATGGTCCAATATACATTGGGGAAAAGGTAAAAATAATGCCAAACTCAGCAATCCAGGGACCGGCATACATCGGTGATGGTTCGAGCATAAAAATGGGTGCAAAAATATATGAGGGCACAAGCATTGGAGAAGTTTGCAAGGTTGGAGGAGAGGTTGAGGAAACAATAATCCATTCTTACAGTAATAAGCAGCATGATGGTTTTCTGGGACATGCGTATCTTGGAATGTGGTGCAACCTTGGTGCAGGAACAAGCAACAGTGACCTGAAAAACAACTATGGTAATGTAAAGGTATATGTGAGGGGAAAATTGATCGATACCGGATCGATCTTTGTTGGGCTAACCATGGGAGACCACTCAAAGTCAGGAATAAACACAATGTTCAATACCGGAACTGTTGTGGGAGTTATGGCAAATGTTTTTGGGGAAGGGTTCCCTCCAAAGTACATCCCGTCTTTCGCATGGGGAGGCCGCGAAGGATTCCAGACATACGATCTTGAAAAAGCCCTGGAAGTGGCCAGACGAGTAATGGCAAGGAGGGACAAAGAACTCACTTCCGCTCAGGAAAAACTCTTAAGAAAGATCTTTGAACTTACAGAAGATGAGAGAAAGTGGTAAAAGGAATGTGATTGTCAGTTTATATAATGTATCTAAAAAAAGTTGCAAAATAATAATCAGTAAGTGGTGGTAATATCGTAGTATTATTAAACTGTTTTGTAGGAAAATTATTGTGCACCAAGACTTATTATAATTTTTCAGACTACATATCTGTTCTCAAGCTCTACAACCAGATCAATTAATTTCTCTTTAATTTGCTTCGAAACTATTTCAATATCTTCAGGTTTTGTCAAATCAAGTACATCACCACAATCATAATAAACAAGAATTTCATTCCCCCAATCGAGAAAAAGTTTAACAGCATCTGGTAACTCATATTCTCCTCTCTTACCAGGTGCACGAGGTGGATGCATGGGAACTTCACTGCATGCTCTCATAATTTCTGGAGTAAAACACCAAATACTCATACTGACCAGGATTTTATCTTCTATTTTTACTGGTTTCTCGTTTTTATCAATCAATATATCATTTACACGAAATACCTCTGGATTATCAGATTTCTCTACTATTTCATCCAACTTACCATCCCTTGTTTTTATTACAGCATATGACTTAACTCTATCCCTCACCCACGGATTGAAACATTCTCTATCGTATCCCACCATCGCAGATAGCTTTTCAGGTGAATTAATAAGCATTCTTATTGAACTATCTGGATAATAATTATCTCCATTTAGTGCAAGGAACCTTTCTCCTCCAATAAAGTCTTTAGCACAAAGAAGTGCATGAGCCGTTCCATCCGGTATCTCCTGATAGGAAAAGGATATTTCTACTTCAGGAAAAAGTTTTTTTCCCATAGTTGTATAATGGGTTTTGAAAAAAGTATCCTTTGGATTTAGTACAATATTTATTTCTTTCAACCCATTTATAGCCAAACTTAAAATTTGATAATCAAGAAATGGAAAACGAGAAAATCTTGCAGCCATTTTCTCGCCTTTTCTAATTGCTGCAAGTTCCTCAGGGTCTTTTATATATTTCTCAATCCCTTTCTGCATTCTGCTTGCACTTCCAGCAGCAAGTATTACAGCCCTTTTAACCAACCTTTTACTCCTTCAATTTTTGTAAAACAGAGGAAAATATAGTAAATAATGGTTAAACAGTCTAAATTTTAATACACCCATCGAAAACTCAACCTTAGATTAATAAGTGTAAAAACAAATTTTTAAATATTTAGGATAGCAGAAATTTTATATAACAATGCAATTTATATTGATAACCCAACAGACATGAGCACTGAGATATTCATAGATAAAGCAAATCCTGAGGATGCAGAAGACTTTGCAAATATTATGGAAATAAGTGCACCTCAGCTATTTCCAGAAGTTTTTGGACCAAGTTTTAAATCTATTTTTAAATCTTTATTCATCAATAAAAATAATCTTTTCAGTTTCGAGAATGTCAATAAGGCAATGTTCAAAGGAAATCTTGCAGGTATGATATTAGCATATGATCATAAGATGAAAAAACGAGAAGGATGGCGAACTGTGAAACTAATAATAAAATATATGGGATTTGAGTTTTGTAAAAGATTTTTAATATTTATGAAATTAAATCAGGCAATAGCTTCTCTGCTACCGGGAGATTATTACATAAGCAATATAGGTGTATATCCTGAATACAGAAACAAAGGAATTGGCACAGCATTGCTCTTACATATTGAAAAAGAAGCTATTAAAGCAGGAATAAAAAGACTAGTATTGGATGTAGAATTATACAATACTAAAGCTATAAAATTATATGAAAAACTAGGATTCATGAAAGAAAGTGAATCAACAATAAATATTAATAATAAATCCTTCGGGTTTTACCAAATGACAAAAGAAATTAATTAAGGCAGACTTAAACTATTTATTTAACACTTTTAAATAGTATGAAAAAATAAATTAATGGTTTTTGAAATCCCAAAAAAATGCTTAATTTAAGTACCACAATACTTTTTTATATAATTAAAAATACATTAGTACTTACAGGCTTTAGATTAAAAATTGGTCTTAACTCCACAATTTTTTAAGGAAAACAAAATGCCCTCTTTCGTAAAAATGCCTTCTTTAAGCCAGACAACAAATGAAGTTCGGTTTATCAGGTGGCTTGTTAGAGAAGGAGATGAAGTTGAAAAAGGACAGCCAATATGTGAGGTAGAGACAGACAAGGTGATCACTGAGGTGGAAAGCGCTGAAAGTGGTGTCGTATTAAAGCTTATCGCAGAACCGGAAGCCATAATTCCTCAGGGTCAGGTTATAGCTGTAATAGGTAAAAAAGGTGAAAAATTAACTCCGGAGATCTTAAAGGAAGTTTCAAAAATTACAAGTAGCATGGTCAAGGAAACTGCTTTGAAGGACGAACTAAAAGAAACAAGTAAAAATGGAGAATTGTCGAAAGAGAAGCCTTCTCATAAAAAAGATGAAAAAAAGATACTTAAACAGGAAAAAACGATAGAAAAAGAGGCCAATGAAAATCAAAGAAAACTAGAATCCCAATTGACACATATGAAACAGGAAGCTGCAGAAATAAAGCCCAATATTAAAATAAAGGCCTCCCCACTGGTTAAAAACATAGCAAAAAAACATGGAATAAATTTGGAGGAGATAAAGGGAACCGGGCCTTTTGGTCTCATAACAAAGAGAGATATTGATGAATATTTAAAAAGCAAAAGGAAATTACAAGAAGAACCTCCAAAAAAATCAATCGAATCTAGACTTGAAGATATTGATGCTGATAAACTGTTATGGATGTATAAAAAAATGGTTGAAATCAGACAGTTTGAGGAGAGGATCAGGTTTTTATTCCTTGAAGGAAAAATGCCCGGAACAATCCATCAGTATATAGGAATGGAAGCCTGTGCTGTAGGAGTATGCGCAGCTCTTCAAAAGGATGATGTAATAGCTTCAACTCATAGGCCCCACGGACATGCACTGGCAAAAGGTTTATCAATGAAAGAAATAATGGCAGAACTTTTTGGTAGAGTTACAGGATGTTGCAGAGGTAAAGGTGGATCCATGCATATTGGCAATATCGATAAGGGAATGCTTCCAGCAATAGCAATTGTTGGCGCTAATATCCCTATAGTTGTTGGAATTGCCCTGGCATTTAAAATGAGGGGAGAAAAACGGGTTGCAGTGAGTTTCTTTGGAGATGGTGCTTCAAATGAGGGGGCATTTCATGAAGGATTGAATATGGCTGCTGTATACAATGTACCAGCTGTTTTCGTATGTGAAAACAATCAGTATGGTGCTTCAACTCCATTAAAGATAGTTACCAAGATAGAAAATATAGCTGATAGAGGTTCATGTTATGGAATGCGATCAGATATAGCCGATGGAATGGATGTAGTTGATGTATACCTGCATGCTAAACAGGCCATTGATAGTGCAAGAAATGGTCTTGGTCCCACCCTGCTTGAGCTTAAAACCTTTCGACTCTGTGGACACAGCAGACGTGACCCATGCAAATATATGTCCGAGGAAGAAAAGGAATACTGGAAAAAGCGAGACCCAATTCCAAACTTTGAAAAACGTCTGATAGAAAAGAATATATTAAGTGCCGAGAAAGCTCAAAAAATAAAAGAAAAAGTGGAACAAGAGGTTGAAAAGGCTGTAAAATATGCGGAGAGGAGCAAATTCCCCGATCCCGAAGAGACTTTACAGGGGCTGTACATTAACATGGAGGTGCCAGAATGAGAATGACCATTGCCGAAGCCCTGCGAAAAGCAATACATGACGAAATGAAGCGGGATGAAAGAGTTTTTTGCATAGGGGAGGATATAGGAATTCCGGGAGGATTTGGCGGTGCCTTCACGGTCACACTTGGACTTGAAAAAGAGTTTAGAGACCGAATAATTGACACACCTATATCAGAAACGGGCATATTCGGTGTAGCTTGTGGAGCTGCGGTAATGGGTCTTCGGCCTATAGCCGATGTCCAGTATGGCGATTTTCTATTCTGTGCCATGGATCAGGTGTGTAATCAGATTGCAAAGCTGAGATATATGTCTGGTGGCAGGATTAAAGTCCCCATTGTGATCAGGGCACCTGTTGGCATAACAGGACGAGGGGCTCAGCATGCTCAGAGTCTTGAGCCATTCTTTCTTTCGTGTCCCGGTCTAAAAATTGTTGCTCCATCAACAGCTTACGATGCAATGGGGCTTTTAAAATCAGCCGTAAGGGATGATGATCCAGTTATGATTTTTGAACATAAACTTCTCTATGGTTCAAAGGGAGCCCGCTCTGAAGTGGGTACCATAGATGCTTCTTCCGAAATACCCGAGGAAGAATATACAATTCCAATCGGAAAGGGTGTTATCAGGAAGGAGGGAACCGATATTACAATTATTGCTCACCTCCTTATGGTACACTATAGTCTCAGCGCCTCTGAGATGCTTCAGAGCGAGGGAATCAGCTGTGAAATAATAGACCTCCGCTCGATATGGCCTTTTGATAAAAAACTTATCTTCGATTCCGTGAAAAAAACAGGAAGAGTCTTGATAGTTGAAGAAGCCCCAAAACAGGGTGGGATAGGAGCCGAGATTGCAAGTCAGATAGCTGAGGAAATTCCCGACTATTTGCTGGCTCCAGTCAAAAGAATTGCCTCGAAAAATACTCCCGTTCCATTTTCGCCAGTACTCGAAGAATACTATAAACCCACACCTGAAAAGATAGCAGACGCAGTGAGAAATATTATTGAGGAATATGCATAAGATAAACCCAGTTATATAAAAATTATAAAGGCAGTTAATAATTAATTCGATATGGCTGATGTTAAAGAATTAAAATGTTATTTTTTTGAGATATATCTATTTTTTAGGTCATCTAACAATAACAATCCTATGTTAACTGATAATTAAACCTTACCAAAAAAAGTATGGGCAGTAATTATTCACCCAAACGTAAAAGTATTCATTTCAGTTAGGAATTAAATCCATATTGTTCCATACCCAAAAACTCTGATTTAAATTTTTCAGCCATAATTCAAGTTTACATACAGAGAGGAATACTTTATACTTTTCCCATGATTAAAAACATCCTTCTGGCTTTTATACCGGTTTTCATTGCCGTTGATGCAATCGGATTAACACCAATTTTTATCTCATTTACCTACAGGCTTACAAAAGAAGAAAAAAGAAAAATCATACTACAATCCATGGCAACGGCTGGTGGACTCACCATAACCTTTATATTCCTCGGAAAATGGATATTCAAGGTACTTGGAATAGAGATAGGAGATTTCATGCTTGCGGGTGGGACACTTCTGTTCTGTATTGCTATTCTTGATATTGTTGGACCTGAAAAAAAGAGGAAAGTCTCTGAAAAAGATGTTGGAGTGGTCCCGCTGGGTACCCCTCTTATTGCAGGTCCTGCGGTACTAACCACCTCATTTATCATAATAGAGGAATATGGATTATTTGCTACTCTTTGCTCAGTGGTTGTAAACATCCTGATTGCCGGTGGAATTTTTACAGCATCGAACTTTCTACAAAAAATACTTGGAGAGACCGGAACAAGAGCATTAAGCAAAATTACAAGCATACTTCTCGCTGCAATTGCGGTGATGATGATAAGAAGAGGTCTAATAAACCTGTTAATAAAATAAATGTTGACATTTTTTTATAATTATTATTAAATAATTCATGAATTGCTAAACTATCTAAACGCTTTGACATATATAGTAGGCATAAATGAATACAAAAAATAAAATTTCAGGAATATAAAAATGCCCGGAGAGGTCTACGAACTACATGCCAACATATGCAGTGTATTTTCAAATCCAAAGAGACTCGAGATAATCGATATACTTCGAGATGGAGAAAAATCAGTATCAGAGATAATGAAAAGAACAAAAATCTCAAAAACAAATCTGTCCCAGCATCTGAGTCTGATGAGAGACAGGGGAATCGTAACAAGTCGAAGAGAAGGTCAGAACATCTACTACTCAATTTCAAACAAGAA
>CAZFGQ010000099.1:0-9351 GCA_964518675.1 uncultured Spirochaetota bacterium | reverse complement strand
AATTGTCCACGATGTGGTGCAAATTCGCTATTAATAAACTGGCCACGATGTTGTGATAATGGTCGCCTACTGTTTAAACATAGTTTTTCTTTCCACACACCAAATTGATATAAACAAAAATATTTATAAATTTTTAGAAATAATTTTGGAACAAAAAGTGTGTTTTGTTCGTTTAATGAATATATAGAAATGCAGGATCGAGCTTATTGATTTTTATGAATTCTTTTAAGTTTTTATAGCATCAATTCTTATCGCATTAATGGAGTTTTTAATTTCTAATTTTTCAGGTTAAGGTGTACAGTTTTTCGATGCAATTAAAAACCGGGCAGATTTGATAATTGTCTTAATATTTTATATGCGTGGATAACGATATGTTTTTCAGGACCTATTCTGCCACACTGATTGGTGTCAACTCACGTATTATTGAGGTTGAAGTTGATTTCAAGAAGGGGCTTCCAAATAATACAATCGTTGGCTTGCCAGATCCAGCTATAAGGGAGGCCAGAGAACGTGTAAATGCGGCGATTAGAAACTCGGGGTTTGAATTTCCAATAGGGCGGTTGACAGTTAATCTTGCTCCGGCTCAGCTAAAAAAAGAAGGAACCTCTTTTGACATGGCAATTGCTACAGGTATTTTGCTTGTGTCCAATCAGATCAAAAGCAGGATAGATATTTCTAGATTGCTCCTTATTGGAGAATTGGCACTTGATGGTATGATAAGACCTGTTAGGGGAATAATAGCAATTGTTCAGGAGGCAAGAGAAAAAGGTATTCTGTATGTTGTCCTACCAAAAGAGAACATGAATGAAGCATCACTTGTTTCAGGTATTAAATTGGTTCCGGTGGAGAGACTGAAAGAAGTAGCAGAAATCTTTGCTTCAGAGGAGTCCATAGAGGCAAAGCAAGTAACCTGTGATCGGGGTGTACTTTCAAATAGAAAAATGGATAAACCAGGCGGTATTTTAGGGGACAGATATGCCAGCATGTATTCAGGCACAGATGAGGGTAGCATGGATTTTTCCGAAGTTATTGGCCAGGAGTATGTAAAACGGGCAGCCCAGATCTGTATAGCCGGTGCTCACAATATGCTTCTTATTGGATCACCAGGTTCTGGAAAAACAATGGTTGCTTCAAGATTACCTACAATTATGCCTGATTTGTCTGAAGAAGAATCAATTGAAACAACCAAAATTTATAGTATAGCAGGGCTTCTGGTTGAAGGTTTTGGTCTTATGAAAAAGAGGCCATTTAGAGCCCCGCACAGCACGGCATCAAATGTCTCCATAATAGGAGGTGGAAAAAATCCAATCCCAGGAGAGATAACTCTTGCCCATAATGGAGTTCTTTTTCTTGATGAATTTCCTGAGTTTAATCGTAATGTGATTCAGGCCCTCAGACAACCGGTAGAAAATGGTAGTATCACGATATCCAGGGCTGATACGAGAATAACATTTCCTGCGAGATTTATTCTCGTTGGATCTATGAATCCATGTCCATGCGGATATCTGTTTGATTCTGATAATGAATGCCATTGCGACCCCCGTAAAGTTAGGCAGTACTACATGAAGCTTTCAGCTCCGATACTTGATCGTTTTGATCTTCAGGTTGTTGTAAATCCTCTCAAAATCGATTCGATGATAACACCAGATAGGGGAACAAATTCAAGTTCTATAAAACAAGGTGTCTTGGTGGCTAGGGAAACTCAGAATAGGAGATTTAAAGATATGGGTGGAGGTTATTATAATTCTAACATGAATGATGAGGAGGTTGAAAAGTATTGTGTAATTAAAAATGATGTGAAAAAACTTCTTTTTGAAGCAGCTAGAATTTACAACATGTCCATGCGAGGTTTTCAAAAGGTGTTAAAAGTTGCAAGAACCATAGCTGACTTGGACCAGAAGGAAAATATTGGAGAGGATGAGGTTCTGGAGGCATTGAATTATCGTGGTGTTTCACATATTTTATCCTCTTATTTCAGAAATAAATCAGGGCTTTTAACACCCAATTCCTCTTTTGGAAAAAAATAGATTCGGATATATAATTTTGTATTTACTGATGGGTTGATTGGAAATAGTAATCTATAGAATAGTTTACCAGTGCAAGGATGCTTATTAATTCTTCTATATTATTATTGTCAATTTTGTAATCGTTGATTTTGTGGTTTTTGGTTTTGTACACTTTTGTTCCATTTTTTGCCTTGAAACGATTGTGTGCCGGGTGTTTGATATTATTTTCAACACTAAAAGAAGCCGGATTAGAATTTTGCATTAAAATTTCATAAAAGTACTTATTGTTTAGTAGGATTTCTTTTATCTGATTAATAGCAGAGAAATATGAGTTTTCTTTTAATGAGATGTCTTCCCGGCAATCAAGTACCTGTTTGATAATGTGGTTTATCATTTTGTAGTTTACCCTTTTTAAGGAATTATTCATGAATAAGCATCACATTTCGATATTTATAGTATAATTATAGCACGGATTTTGTTCATAACAAAAATAATTGGAAAATTTTAAGATGAATATTGTAGATATAATAGTAGTTGTTATCATTCTTGTTTTTATAATAAGGGGATATCTAAAAGGGTTTGTTAATGAAGTTTTTTCACTTTTAATTATTGCTGGAAGCCTTGTCGCTTCATTTTTACTGTACAGGCCATTATCAAATATAACAAGCAATTTTGTGAACAGTAAGGAACTGAGTATATTTCTGAGTTTTATAGCTGTATTTGTGCTGACAGCAATTTTTTTGATATTGGTGAGAAATCTATTCATTTCTTTACTGGAGAATCTCAATCTCACCGATATTGATTCTCTTCTCGGTCTGGTGATTGGATTTATCAAAGGAGGCCTCATACTTACATTTGTTTTAATGTTTTTTGCATTCAGAAATATTTTAAAGACTGCAGATTTAATAAGATCCTCTTATTTTTTTCCTTATTTTGAGAAATCATACAGTTTCCTTCTATTGGTCCTGCCAGAGAGAATTTCTGTGTTAATAAACAGGTTTATTGGCTTGGGTTAAGTTTTATATAAATAAATTTGTTGAACTTCTCGGTGAATCCTGTTATTTATTTTTCACTTAAATTAATTATGTTGAACTGTATGCTTATCTGTCTGAAATTTTTGGTTATTTTATAAAAACCAATTAATCTTTTGTTTATTTGTTAAAAATTCCTGGTGAGAATTTTTAGATGCTGAAAATGAAGAAAGTTATAATACTGTTTTTATCTTTTTTCTTCTTTATACAGGTTATTGCCTTTCCTTCCTCTCATAAGGAAAGAAAAGAAAGCGAGGTGGTGGTTCTCTTTAAGATGAATAGGTATAGCAAGATTGTAAATGATTATCCGTCCACTTCTGGTCTTGAAGAAGATGAGCTTTTTCTGATAGGAAAGTCGTGGGAAAGATTAGGTGTATACAGGGAGGCCAAAAGATTCTACAAATCTGTGGTTGATTATAGGGAAAATTTGTGGCCATTTGCCATGTACTATATAGGGTTACTTGAGACACTTGACGGTAATTTGGATGATGCCATCTGGTGGTACAGGGAATTGTTGGAAAGCATTGACTATATCCCAGAGGAGATTGATAGAAAAGCAGACGTTGTTGTTCTTCTTCAAAATGTTTATGAAGAGTTGCTGAGATTGGGACTGACAGATAGAGAAAGAAAGAAAAGTGTTGAAAAATTGCTTAAACATGCAGTTAAGGTTTACTACAATGCCTATTACTATCTTGGACTTTTATACCAGAGGTGGGGAGAGCTTGATGATGCTGCTGAAGTTTACATTGATATTCTCAGGTTTGGAAATGATTCCCTGAAAGCCAAAGTAATCACACTGACATCCAAGGACAAAAGGCTTTTGACCAGGATAATTTCTCTAGGTATAAGTGCAGAGCAACTTGTAGAGATGGCTCTGGATTTGGGTCTTTACTACTCAGCGCGGTACGTCTCATACTATTTAGAAAACGATATTGATGCTCTGGCCGTAAGAGCTTCGTGCTATTTCAGCCTTAGGAATTATAGCGCTGCTTCCATATCATATTATAGGCATTTTAAAAGATCAAAATCCCCAGAATCTTTACTAAAGGCCGCTTTTTCAAAGTACAAAATTAGGAGATATAAAGAAGCAAGAAGATTGCTTGATCTATACGCAGACTCGGGTGGGAGTCTCTATGACGAAGAATATCTGTATCTGATGTTTTTATTGAACCAAAGGAAACTCGATATGGATAAATTAGTTGAGCATTTTGATATTCTGCTTGCAAATTATCGCCAGCACGAGAAGATAGAGTGGCTATTATACAGGCTTTTTTACAGAATACTGGATCGCAAAGGCCTAGAAGAAGCGGTGGAGTTTCTCTATAATCGAAGGATCTACATTGTCAGCCCAGAATACAGGGCATGGGCATATTACCTACTGGGTCTTTTTAAGGATAGCAGGTTTTTCCAGGAAGCGGCTCTTTCTGATCCGGGAAGTTATTATTACTTTTCAAGTTTAAAATATATAGAGCTTGAACCCAAAGCTCTGAAAAGAGCCGATGCTCTTCTTAGAAAAAAGAGATATGAGGAAGCTCTTGATAAATACATTTTACTTTATGGTAAAGGTGTTGAACGTGAGTATGTGAGATCAAAAGTCTATGAAATAATGGAAGCCACTGGAAAGTACCATTGTCTTTTGACTTTGACCGCGGAAAAAACAAGATCTTCGCTGGTTTATCTTATGGAACTTGGTGTTACCCTGGATTTAAAGGAACTTTTGCTTAGGGCAACGGGCTGGGGCGAGGAGAACTGTGAGGTAATATATTTTTATATTCTTTCCAAAATCTCTTATATAGATAATGACCTTTACGACAGTTTATTTTATTCAGAAAAACTTCTGTTTGAGATAAGCAGCAGATACAGACTATTTCTTCCACGGGAAATTTTAAAATTAAACTATCCTCCTGCTTATTTGAGTACTGTTTCTTTATACCTTGACGAAATTGAGGGGAGGGTTGATGCGTGTTTTGTTCTTGCTCTTATTCGTGAAGAGAGTCGATTCAGGTATAATGCAAGGTCAAATAGGGGAGCCCTGGGGTTGATGCAACTAATGCCAGAAACTGCGAAATGGATAAACAACGGTATTCTCAGGAGAGATGATCTTCTAAATCCAAAAATAAACATAGAAACAGGGATCAAATACCTGGGATATCTGTTTGATAGGTTTGAGGAGCCGGTATTTGTGCTAGCAGCTTATAATGGAGGCCCGAATAATCTTCGGAAATGGATTAATGATTATTATTTATTTGGAAGAGATGAATTCATAGAGTTTATTCCATTTCCAGAAACCAGAAGATTTGTGAAAAAAGTCTTGCAATCTTACAACATGTACAGACTTTTGTATCCCAATCAGTGTGGAGCTAATTTAGAAGTAGATTAGACTACCCAATTATTCTTTTCACTGCTTTTGCAACTGCACGACCTAGTTTTTTATGCTCCTCTGCTTCCAGATGGATTCCGTCTATGTCACTTGATTTGATAACAGTTCCAGCATCTAGAAAATGGCAGCCTTTTTCTTTGCATATATTTGAGTAGTGTATGGCCAGTGTCTTCGACTTCTCTGTACCAAACTGAAACATTTCTGCAAATTCTGTGAGCTTTCCAAGAGGGGGTGGGGCAATTACCAGCAGCTCCGGTGATTTATTATTTTTACCAGTATCGCTTTTCTGAACTACATCTATTAATCTTCCCATTCCTTTTGCAATATCATAGCTGCTTACAGAAAACCTGTATTTTAGATCATTTGTTCCAAGCATTATTATAACAAGGTCAAGGGGCTTGTGAGTTTCAAGGCAAGGATAGAGGTATTCAAGACCATTCTTGTATCCCTCGATTGGGTCGTCCCATACGGTTGTCCTGCCATTCTGACCCTCCTCAATTACGTGGTAGTCCTCGCCGAGTTCAGACTGGAGAACTCCTGTCCATCTGATTTCTCTTGGATATCGAGCCTTTTTCTCTGGATCCCATCCCCAGGTATTTGAATCGCCATAGCAGAGTATTTCTCGCATATTTCATCCTCCTAAAGGTTTTGGTTTTACTGAACATTGCTTATAAGGCTCGTGCGGATATGAAATTTTTAAAGAGTAAAACTTAAAGACCAAGGGATTCACATATCAATAACACTTCAATATCCGTATAATGGGGTCTTTTTTCAATAATTGTTGTTATATTGCATATCCTCTGCTCGGAGGAGCAATCATTGCATAAACCGGTTGCAGCGCAGGGTGTATTCATACCATGTCTCTTGGCATTCATAGGAGCAGCAATATATTTAATACGCTGAATGGCATTTTCAAGATCCTTGACTATTTTATTTGCTCCTGTGACTATAATTACCTTTTTTGGACCAAATGCCATTGCATTAATCCTATTTCTTCCTGACCCGAATGGTTTGTTTATTTGGGGTAACAGTACAGCTGGGTTTACTAGTAATAAATTATTCGTATCTTCAAACTTTTATATTTGGAACGAATGTCGAGTTTTCTGAAAAATAGAAATCCTACTGCAAGATAAAACTAAAAATATTTCAGTGCCGGCGAATTTCAAACAATTTATATCAATATCTGTAGCTTTCTTTATCTTGTATTAATAATTTGCGTTTCATGATAAAAACTCGAAGTTCTATCTATCTGACAATTTTCTTGAAATTTCGTTAATAACCCTCAAATTGTCAAATGGATATTCATTTTCCATTGTTTTGGAGATTTTGGTTGCGTTTTTGTCATATTTTAGATACTTTCCCCCGGTTTGATAGAGGGATGTATACGGTATGAAAATGTGATAGGAGGAGTTTCTGTTTAGTGGGAAAGGAGAAATGTCAATTAAATTACCTGAATATTTTTTTAGTTCTATTGGGAGATTAAATAGCATAATAGTATCATGTTCATTCAGGGGTATTTCTTCAAGTGTTTCATATACGGGGTGCTCTGTCATAAAATCAAGGGCCCCGTTAGGGTTAGCACCTTTTGCAAGTATTAAAATGGATGACTTTTCCTTTAACATCGTTACCGTGTCGGTAAAAGCTTTCATTGAACTCCAGTTGATTTCGTCTTCCGCCGTTATGAAACAGGTTCTTCCTCGGCTTATCGCCTCTATGAATTTTATGATTAGAGCAGGTTTTACCTTTGCTATCTTTACAATTTTACCCAGTATCTCTTTGTAGTGTTCAATTTTATATTTGTCTTCCTGAAAAGAATGTAATAGGTCAGCCAAAAGTTCCCAGAACAGAGAATAATCTTTTTTCTGAAGCCTGAGACTCAGTTTTGCGTAGGGTTCTATTCTAAGAGAATCATTATTAATAATAAAGAGGTTTGCTCCTTTTTTAACTGCATTTCTTATTTTCATTTCCATTACGGGATAATCCCTGCCCGGGTATATTCCAAATACCACTATGCTATTATGATTTGTAATTTCAGAAAGCTTTAATGCCTGGATTCCTTCGAGATTCTCTCTTAATCTGGATGACTTGCCAAATACTGGATGGGTGCAGGAGTTCCTGGCGAATAAATCATGGCTTACGTGGAATACATCACAATTGTTCAATGCACCTGAAAGCTTGTATATACCATCATATTCTTCACTTGAGAGGTTTGTAGATGTTAGAATCAGCGGATTTGCTGCATTTTGTAGTAACTGAGTTGTTTTTTCAATTGCTTCACTAATATCGAGTTCTTTTTTTCCATTGTTACTGTGTTCATATATCGGGTAGGTTTTGCCAAATATGAGATTATATCCAAATCTTCCCCTCACACAGAGGCATCCTTCGTTTTCGCCTTCCGGGGGCAGGGCTGTTACTCTTATTACTCTATTTGCATATATGTTGAGGTATAATTCGCAATGTAGAGGGCAGAATAAACAATTTGTTTTTATTTTCTCAACTTTAAAAGGTCCTGGTTTTGGCATTTCGGGATTGATTGAAAGCGCCCCTGTGGGGCATGCATCTGCACACTGGCCGCAAAAATCGCATTCACTTTCGTGTAGTTCTGTGTCAAGAGCTGGTACAATTCTTGTATCGAATCCCCTCTGAATGAAACTGTAGACTCCTATTCCCCATATTTCATCGCACGTCCTAACACAGATTCCACATTTTATACATTTATTTTCATCCCTCAGTATTGGAGGCCTATCTTCCTGTATTTTGAGATAATGGGTGTATATGTTTTTCTCTCCCCTGAATTCGTCACTTGCCCCGTACTCGGTAGAAATATCCCTCAATTTACAGGAAAATCCTTCGATACATCCACATTCAAGACATCTCGAGGCTTCCTCAAGTGCTGATTTTTCGTCTATTGTTTTTTCAATTTCGTCAAAGTTTTTTCTCCTTTTATCCGGTTCGAGTGTTTTTACCTTCACTCTCTTTTTCTTTTCGTATACTTCAAAGACCTCATCGGGAATATCCTCAAGATCACCCCTTGAAGAATTAAACTCCTCGAGTTTGTGGTTTTCGATTTTTCCAGTGCGCAGATAATGATCTATACCGTCAGCTGCTTTTCTCCCAGCAGCCAGTGCTTCCACGACGGTGGCAGGACCTGTAACACAATCCCCTCCTGCGAAAACGGGCAAAAGTTTTGTTGCCCCCGTTACAGGGTCTGCATTTACTCGATCTCGCTCGGAGAGTATATCAAGGTTTTTTATAGGTTCTGTATCCACCCTCTGTCCAATTGCTGCAATTAGATAATCTGTATTGATCTTATAGTTGGAGCCCTGGATGGGAACCGGTCTTCTCCTGCCTGAGGCGTCAGGTTCTCCAAGTTCCATTCTGATACACTCAACGGTTAAACCTTTTCCATTTTTTTCTATCTTTACGGGTGCTGAAAGGAATGTGAATTTAATCCCTTCTTCTATTGCTTCTTCAATTTCATATTCGTTTGCTGGCATTTCTGCTCTGGTTCTTCTGTAAAGGATTTCAACCTCCTTGGCTCCCAGTCTGAGGGAGGTCCTTGCAGCATCCATTGCTGTGTTTCCACCACCAACAACAATGACTTTTTTACCTTTCATGTTAGGAGGATTTTTTGATGCAATCTGGTACAAAAAATCGATTCCACCAAGAACACCATCGAGGTTCTCTCCCTCAATGCGCATGCTCATAGACTTCTGGGTGCCAATTCCTATAAATACAGCCTCGTAACCTTCCTTCTTCAGGCTTTCAAGAGTTATATCTATTCCGAACTCTACTTCACATTGAATCTCTACCCCAAGGGAGCGAATCATGTCTATTTCTTTAAATAGTATGGACTTAGGAAGCCTGTACTCGGGTATTCCGTAGTACAACATGCCCCCGGGATACCTGTTTTTTTCGAATATCTTTACATTGT
>CAZFGQ010000098.1:0-9366 GCA_964518675.1 uncultured Spirochaetota bacterium | reverse complement strand
CTTACAATTTATAAAAATAATTTTTCTTGACAATTGATTACTTATAAATAAAATAATTAATAAATATTATTTAAGTTGTAAACCATTACAATATAAATTAAGACATTATAGATTAAATAATTTAATCCTTTTTTACAGTTTTTAACACGAAAATTTTACAATTGTAAAAACCAATTTTCATCGAATACTATGAGGTAAACAGAAACTTTTAGGGAAACTCTGAATCCATGAGAAATAACAACGCCTTATTTAGAAATACGCTAATAATTCGGGCAAGACATAGCTTTCAACCACTTCTGGGATTGTTAATCATTTACATTGCTTTCTGCATATCTTCATCCACTTTCAGATCTTTTAATACCTTGAAAACTATTCTCACCCAGGCGGTAGTTCTGGGAACCCTTTCCACAGGTGCAACAATAGTATTGATATCCGGTGGTCTGGACCTATCAATTGGCTCACTCTTTGGTTTCCTCGCTGTAACCACCGGCCTTTTATTAAAGGCCAATATTCCCGTAGGAATTACAGTGTTACTAAGCCTTATTTTTGGAGCACTGGGAGGAGCCTTAAATGGTGTAATAATAGTCAGTACAGGAATACCAGCTTTTATTGGCACATTGGGGATGATGAAGGTTTACAGGGGACTGGCGGAAATTCTTGGAAAAAATAAAGATATTTCTCAATTTCCCCAGGTCTTTCAGTCCATAGGTCAGGGATACTTTATACCTATAACCATAATGCTGGTAACTTTCATAATTGCTCACCTTATTCTCACATACACAAAGCTGGGTTTCAATTGCTATGCAATTGGTGGAAGCAATGAAATGGCTCGAAGAGCAGGTATTCCGGTAAAGATGTACTACATCATATACTATATGATTGGAGGGATAACAACCGCTATATCTGCCATGATTCTGGCAGCGAGATTAAACTTTACCAATTCATCATGGGGTCTCGGTTTAGAACTTAATGCTATCGGAGCCGTCATCATAGGGGGAACCAGCTTAACCGGAGGCGTTGGAAATATTATCAGAACTGTAATAGGCGTTTTTATAATCACAACATTAAATACAGGCCTGAGTCATCTTGGAGTCAGTTCTTCATGGCAGCGAATTTCAATAGGACTTGTAATTATATTTGCTGTATGGCTGGATATTATGCAACGTAAAAGAGAGCAGAATGCATGATCATCTGTTCGTTGAACAGATTTAAAGAATAACAATAATGAAGGAGGTGTTAAAAATGTTTCTAAAAAGATTTTTATTAATCTTACTTGCTTTACTATTTATATCCTCTCTGGCATTCGGGGCTGGAGAAAAAGAAGCAGGAAAGGCTGCACCCGAAAAAATTACAATCGCATATACAGGCTATCCTGGTGGACTCACAGCTTACTGGGCACAGATGGCAAAATATATTAAAGAAGAGGCCAAAGCACTTGGTGTTAAACTTATCGATTTATCACCAACCACAGCAGATGCCAACCTCCAGAAACAATCAGTGGATAACGCAATTGATATGGGAGTAGATGGGATAATAATTGGTGCAATTGATAACAGGGCATTTGGCGAGTCACTCAAAAGAGCTGCCTCCAAAGGTATAATAGTTACTGCAGTAGATACAGCCATAGATGATCCAAATGTAAGTGCTCTGGCTCAAACAGATAACCTTGCCTCCGCAAGGCTAATGGGACAATACATAGTTGATCATACTCCCAAAAAAGGTAAAGTGCTTATCCTGGGAGGTACTCTAGGTCATCAGACAGGAGATGCGAGAAGAGATGGTGTGAAGCAGGTGCTTGAGGCCAATAGTTTTGAGGTAATTTTCAGAGCCTGCGACTGGGATGATAAAAAAGCATATGAAACAACAATAAACGAACTTGATGCAAATCCGGACATCGTTGCAGTATTTGGCTGCTGGGACCCCGGTGCTCTAGCCGGATTGGCTGCAGTTAAGGAGAAAGGTCGCCTTGGGGATATAAAAGTATATGGATTTGATGGTCTTCCCGCAGCGCTGAAATCAATAAAGGATGGTGAGCTTACAGCAACAGTTAAGCAGGACAATAAGCAAATGGCCCATGTAATTATGAAAACAACTGTTCTTTTAATAAAAGGTCAGGAGCCACCTGTTAAGAGATTACTAATAATGGGTGTTATAATCGATAAATCCAATGTTGATCAATATTTAGAAGAATAAAACAAAAACAGAGCCAGCCCAGTATAAAAATATTCCAGATCTAATGAAAAACTGAACTCCTTTATAAAAAGGGGTTCAGTTTTATTTTATCAAAACAGGAGTATTAAAACTTACTTCTCTAAACTTAAAAGAAGAATTTTTAAAAAAGATGCATTAATTTAACAATAATGAAAACCTCCCTCCTCTTCCTGCAGCCAAAATTTTAATTCTTTGCAATAAATGTTTAAAATTCTTACCACCCTTATTTCAAAAAATCAGATTTCAAAAAAATCAGGCAGCCACTCCGGTAATCATGGAAACAATCTCATTCATGTTAGTATCTTCTTTGAGTTTCTCACCAACTTTCTGGCCACTTCTCAAAACCACAATCCTATCGACCAGTTCAAAAACATGGGCAATATTATGGCTTATAATGATAATTGAAACACCGAAATCTGCTCTGATACGCTTGATAAGCTCTATGATCTTACGTTCCTGTTTGACTCCAAGGTTATTGGTTGGCTCATCGAAAATTAGAATTCTTCCACCCCAATAAATGGCCCTTCCCACAGCAACAGACTGTCTCTGCCCACCCGATAGATTGATCAATGGAGCATGGATATTCTTAAGAGAGACACCAAGACGGTCCAGAAGACGCTCAGTTTCATTTTTCATATAATTTTTATCAATTACCTTGAAAATCTTTCCCAGTATATTTTCCTGCAACTTTACCCTTCCAAGAAAAAGATTAGATACAGCATCCAGAAGTGGGATTACCCCTCCATCCTGATAAACAGTCTCTATCCCATACCTTCTCGCATCCATTGGGCTGTTGATAATAGCTTTCTCCCCATTAATATAAATTTCGCCAGAATCCTTTCTATACACACCAGATATTGTCTTTATCAGAGTAGATTTACCTGCACCATTGTCACCCACAATTGCAATTATCTCATTTTCGTAAAGTTTTAGATTAATATTATCAATGGCTTTAATACCTCCGAAATGTTTACTCAATCCTCGAGTTTCCAATACAATCTTTCTCTCCACTGCGATCTCCTCTATATCCAAATCTTAAAAAATCAAAAAATGCACTCACATCAAAAAACTGTAACACAATCTCAACAAGACCATTAATTCAACATCTGATTTTCATTAATTTCACATGAGATTAATCTAAATAGATTCTCTAACAACAAACTTTGCTTCCAGTATAATTTTTAGGGGAGATTGGTCCATAAATTGACCACCCTCCATTATTCGTTTAAATAGAATATCTGCTGCAGTAGAACCAAGCATGTATACAGGTTGGGAGATAACTGTAACTCTTGGAGTAACAAGGCTTGCCCATTGCGGATCATCAAACATTAAAAAGCCAAGCTCATGGGGTATCTTGTACCCTTTCTCACTTATATACTTGTAGGCACCCAGCGCCATATCTGAATTGGCCACAAATAACAAATCTGGTTTTTCTGAATCAAGAAGCTCTCTTGCCAATGAATAACCTGATTCATAGGTAAAATCTCCGAATCGAACAAGTGATTCGTCATATGCAATTCCATTATTTTCCAATGCTTTTTTATATCCTTTAAACCTCTCGATACCCGTATACCTATCCTGCGGACCTGCAATGCATCCGATTTTTTTATATCCCTTTTTAATGGCAAAATCAAGTGCGTTAAATGTAACATCCATATTATTTACCATCACAATATCGCAATCAACGCCTTCAGTCGGTCTATCAATGAAAACGATAGGTATCCCGGAGGCCAGTAAGAAATTTAGATAATCCTTGTTCTTTCCAGTTGGAGATATAATAATTCCATCCACCCTGTTTTCATGCAAGACTTCCAAATACTTAGCTTCTTTTTCCGGTTTATCACCGCCATTGCACAGTACGGTACTGAAATTATTTTTAATGGCTACATCCTCAACTGACTTTGCAATTACAGAATAAAATGGGCTCAGGACATTGCTTACTATTACCCCAATTGTATGGGTTTTCTTTCGTCTGAGTTTCCTGGCGATGGCATTGACTCTGTAATTCGTTTCTTGAATTACCTTCTTAACCCTTTCGCGGGTACTTTCTTTAACATACGGATAATCATTCAGAACCCTTGAAACAGTGGCAGTTGAAACACCAGCAAGAGAAGCAATCTCTGAAATATTTAATCTCTTCTCCATAACAATACTACCAGAGTTTTTATATCTTTTAATTATATAATAATAAATTGTAATCGATTACGATTATAAATATTTATCAATTTCCAGTCAATATTATTTTTAAAAATTTGCAAAAACACTATAGTTTCTCCGAAAAAGATAAGTAACATGCCATCATCAGCCATAAAGAAAATTGATGTAAATGTGATAAAATTATTATACTAATAATATAAATTATATTATACTAATATTATTATACTAGTCTAATTTTTTAATCAAAGTAATATAAAAATCACCTTGCAAGGAGCAACATCTATGATATCTGGATTCATTATAATGTTCAGGGAAAGCCTCGAAGCCATTCTGATAATTGGAGTAATTACAGCGTTTCTTATAAAGACCAGAAATCAAGCTTACCTTAAATATGTTTTATACGGAGCATCTGAGAAAAAACACTAACAAAATGCAGCATCACACTCCTAAAGCTCAATTATACTTAAAAATTAAAAAGAAACCTCTTTAAATTAGATTATTAAGGCTTCAAATATTAATCGCTTTCAATCATATTTAAAAGCCTCCGATAGGTCTCATTTACAATCTCTTCCTGTTTCTCATCAAGTACATTTATCTCCTCATCAATCAAAGCCTCAAGGCTTGAAATTGACTCCTCGAGTGCCAGAGTAAAATCCTTATACGAACTGAACCAGTAAAATCCCTCACCATTTGTTAATAAAGTTAAAAAACCAAGTTTTTTGGAGGTTTTAGATTTCCTGCAGGGTTTCATTAAATGGGGAATGAATCTGGTGATATCGTAGGATTCACTCATATACTCAAATTGCTGGGATTTAGGCCATTCATCAAGCACATCGTCTAGAACAGCTATCTTCGGCGCAATCTCAAATATTCTTCTGAGATTCACCCCACTTAAAAGCTCATAACCATTAAGCAGAACACTTCCACGAAGCCCCTTGAGCCCGCTGAGAGTATATTTATCAACTCTGCTTGCAATGGCTCCAAGTTTTTCATAAGGTATTAAAACACACTTTTTCTTCTTTCCTATCTTTTTTATTTCAAGCTTTTCTCCACCAAGCTTGATAAAATTGGTATAATCTCGTGCTTTAACAAGTTTTTCAACTTTCTTTGCAGATTTCCCGGTAAAACTCTTTAAAAGTTCAGGTGAAAGCCTTTTCAGGATAACATTGTTCAGAGGAGAAACAGACATCGCATACATCTGAGAGGTCTTAAGGATTTCACCAGCAACTATATACTCAGGTTTCTGCCTGTACATTACCGAACCGGGGTGAATTTTTATTCCATAAGCAGTCAGGCTTCTGTATGTTGAACGTCCATCTCGTTTGCATACAAACTGAATTAAACCTCTGGCAAGGCAATAGAGGTAATTATAATAATCCCCACCTCCTGTAACTGGAATACCCATTTCAGATACAATCTCTGCGAGCTGGTTTTTTACATTATATATCTCTTCCATGGCTTTTGTATCAAGATAGTATCTGTTACAGAACCATGCCTTATCTTTCGCTTTTTCATACGCTTTAAATATCTTTATGTATGAAACAAAATCACCCAATTTATGCCTGAATGAATGATGAGCTTTCCGGGCCTCAAACTCCTCGCCATGTGGAAGTACGAATGGCGGCTTCCCGTTGAGAAACGCAGCAGCTATCAAAACCTCTTCAAGGACATCAGGATATTCCATAATCGAAGCAACAATCATCCTCGAAAGCTGAGGAATAATAGGAAACTTCGTCATTAATCTTCCAATCTCGGTCAGATCCCGATTACCATCTATTGCCTCAAGTAATTGAAGAACCTGTACGGCACTTCTGATATTGTTCACCCCTGGATGGGATATATAATCAAAGTTTTCAAACTCCTTTATACCAAGTTCCGCCATACGCAGGATCACTTCGGAAAGGTCTGTTCTATAAATTTCCTCGGTGGTAAACAATTGTCTCTTTTCATAATCCTCTTCTGTATAGAGCCTGTAACATACACCAGGTGCCGTTCGTCCTGCCCTTCCCTTTCGCTGGTTACACGATGCCTTGGATATGGGAACCTCAACCAGCATGCTCGTGAAGTTCTTCGGATTGTAATAATTCATCTTAGCGTATCCAGAATCAATAACGTATACAACACCATCTATCGTAACACTGGTCTCAGCAATATTTGTTGCAACTATTATCTTTCTTTTTCCTGGATAATCATTGAAAACTCTTTCCTGCTCTTCCTGAGAGAGTCTTGAGTAAAGAGGGAGAATTACCAAGTTCCTCTTTTTATTAAGCTCCTCCAGGGTTTCCACACATTCCTTTATCTGGGCCTCTCCAGAAAGAAAAATAAGAATATCGCCCCGTTTTCCCGATTTAATGATTCTCCTTACAATTTCCTTTATCTTGATCAATCTGTACTGAAACTCCTCGTAATGCTCCGGCGGTTCGTAAACCAGCTCCACAGGATACATTCTGGCATCGATCGAAATTATAGGGCATCCATCGAAATACTCCGAAAATACCCCTGGATTAATTGTTGCTGAAGAGACTATAACCTTTAAGTCATCCCTCCTCTTCAGGATATCCTTCAAAAGTCCCAGAATAAAATCAATATTGAGGCTTCTTTCATGAGCTTCATCAACCATTATTAGCCCGTATTCGCTCAGATCAGGATCACTTTTCAACTCCTGCAGAAGAATTCCATCCGTCATTACAATTATCTGAGATTCAGGTACGGTTTCATCGACAAATCTCATCTTGTAACCAACAAGTCCTGGAATTTCAGAGGAATAGAGTCTCGCAATGTAATGAGCAACCGATACAGCAGCAATCCTTCGAGGCTGTGTTATGGCTATTTTTTTATGCTCCGCAAATCCATAATCGTATATAATCCTTGGAAGTTGTGTGGTTTTTCCCGAACCTGTTGGGCTTTCGACAACAATGACCCTGTTGTTCTTAATCGCTTCGATTATTTTTTCTCTATGTTGATATACAGGTAGTTTTTCTGCTTCTATCATTTTTTTCAATCCAATAAAATCATTCCAAATTTTTGATCCATAATTTTTCTATTAAAACAGCCAATACCAAAAAATAACTAAATAGACCCCTATTTTCAGTATTTCTTCTGCATCAATTATGAAAAATAATAGATTTTGATTTTAGTAATTGCGGTAATTCAGGAGGACTAATTTTAGCGAGTAAAACTTTTTGATAATTACCTATTCACAATTAACACGATAAAATATTTCTAACATCAATTTAATAAAAATTTTTATAAAAGTAAAGAACTCTAGAATAAACCTTCAGGTTCTTTTATAAATCCCTCCTTCATTAATAATTCTACCTTATCTCTTGTATCTTTTATAATCTTCATTGCATTTTGATAAATCTCATCTCTTGTTAAGCTCAACCTGGCAACACCCTGTTCCACAGCTTTTGCCCCGACAGCTGCCGCTACCCTCGGGAATACCTCCCACTCACCCATTGTGGGGATGATACTTTCTGCATCCATCCCTCTATCTTCAGCTGTTTTGGCCATTTCATATGCTGCCGCAATACACATCTCGTCAGTAATAGTCTTTGCCCTGACATCCAGAGTTCCCCTGAATATTCCCGGGAAACCAATGGAATTGTTAACCTGATTAGGAAAATCACTCCGGCATGTTGCAACAACCTCAGCTCCGGCTTCTTTTGCTTCCCAGGGCCATATTTCCGGAACAGGATTTGCCCCTGAAAATACGATCGCTCTATCATTCATACTCCTTACCCATTCCTTTTTTACCACACCTGGACCTGGCCTGGAAAGGGCTATCAAAACATCGGCACCCTTAAGCGCCTCATCAGGTCCACACGCTTTTTGCTCTTTATTGGTGCTCTGGCACATCTTCCATTTTTCAATATGTGAGGGATCTTTTCGAATATCTTCCCTTCCCATGTGCAATGAACCCTTGCTGTCAAGCATTATGGCTTTTGCCCTGTTGCCACCGGCTTTAAAAATCAGATCAGCAACTCTGATATTGGCAGCACCGGCTCCAAGAAAAACAATTTTTACTTCTTCAAGTTTCTTACCAACAATTTTTAATGCATTTATAAGGCCTGCCAGTGTAACTGCAGCTGTTCCCTGCTGGTCATCGTGCCAAACAGGTATGGGTAGTTCTTTTCTTAAGCGCTCGAGTATATAAAAGCATTTAGGTTGTTCTATGTCCTCAAGGTTTACACCCCCTATCGACGGATGAAGAAGTTTTACAGTTTCAATAAATTTATCCGGGTCTTTTGTATCTATGCATAGAGGAAATGAATCTACCCCTCCCAGATATTTAAATAGGAGTGATTTTCCCTCCATTACAGGCATGGCAGCCAGTGGTCCAATATCGCCCAGACCCAAAACTCTTGTTCCATCTGAGATTACGGCAACGGTGTTCCATTTATACGTATACTCATATACAAGTTCGGGATTCTTCTCAATATCCCTGCATGGCTGTGCTACACCAGGTGTATACCAGTAATTAAAATCGCTGTAGTCTTTTACTTTACATTTAGGTATGATTTCAATCTTTCCCTTATAGAAAGAGTGTAACTTAGGAGCTTTTTTAAACGGCTCTTCCGCCTTTGAAATCAACTTTTCCTCTTCGGTTCCCATAAGATTACTCCTAATTTAATTTCATACTCTCCATTTTGCTATCCTTCATTATCAAAAAACATATCAAGTAGTTAAATATTCTTTTCCTTTAATGTTTCCTGATATTTCCGCAAGACCAGATTTTTTTCTTGAAAACAGTAAAAATAAAATTAACAATATAATAATGGTAATATAATTACAATCTGAATATTAACAAATCATTAATTATCTTCTTACTGTGGTTAAACCACAAAAAGAGATACTGATATCTCACCACAATCCAGAATACAACTTTTTGAAAAATTATAATCTAAAAGAATTATTTAAGGATGGAAAATTTAAAAATAAAACTTGAGTGCACTCTAAAAAGGTTTTAATTGTCTCGAATTCAAGAAATTTGTATAC
>CAZFGQ010000097.1:0-9421 GCA_964518675.1 uncultured Spirochaetota bacterium | reverse complement strand
GTCATCCACTTCTGACATTGGAAGTTTTGAACCACTAGGTTGAGAATTATTCTTTAACTCAATTAGAGATTCCTTTTTTGATGCCAATTCATAGATTCTTTTTTCAAGATACCTAATATGAGATTTCGTAAGATTTGTATCTTTACTGATAAATATAATAAAATCAGTCCACCAATCTTTATTTCTAAAATGCTCATTTATCCTTTTGTTTACTTCATCAGCCTCTCCTACATATAGAGTTATTTGAAAGGCTTTCTGATCTTTAGATAGAAGGAGATAAACACCTGGAGAGGATAATTCTTCAATGTTTTGTATTATCTTTGAATGCTTTCGCTCTCCTATATATACTTTTCCTGTCCAATTACTTAACTCAACTATTTTTAAATTTTTTAAATCATCACCAGCAATATATAGCTTTATCGTTTGTCCTCTCTTGTTCATCTTTGTTGAATTATATAGATTTTGATATAGAGTTCACTGGTCTGTTGTGAGAACCATAGCTAGAAAAAATCCCATATAACATTTTGTTATGAGTTTATTTAAATTTTTCAAAATATTTGTCAATTTCATGTCTTAACTCAATACCAACCCTTTCGAAACAATTCAATAGTTCTTTATAAGCACCATCACCACCTAGAAAATCCCAAAATTCATCAGCAACTTTCAGTTCATGTTCCAAATCGAGCATTCCTTTTAATGTCCAACGTTCGTATGGTTTTAGTTCGTATGGGTTATAAGGTATAGCAATATAGGAATGTACTTCTGCCTCAGGATTTTGAGCTAAATAAATTGCTATCCATTCTAATAAAGTACGTTTAAAATCTTTAAAATCACTAATATTTGGTTTTGCTGTTTTTAAGTCAAATAAGTGAATATGACCTTTTTTATCTTTCAAAAATAAATCTACTTTAACAGTTTTTAATTTATTCATTTTACCATAACATGCTACTTTCCCTATTCTATTGATTTCTTCTATTTTGTTTGGGTTTTTACCAGTGCTTAATTCGTTAATTATATGTTGTATTTCCAATTGTGCTTCCTCGCTAATAACTGTTCCCAAGACATACTGTTTTTTTGATTCTATAAAACTATTACTTGCTAATGCTTCAGCAACTGGTTCAAAAATCGAGGTTCCAAATCTTGTGTTAAGAGAATGAATGAAAGAAAATAAAGCCATTCTATCTTTGCCTAGCAGACGATAGTGGAATGGCATATTTTTAGTTTCAGGATTATATTTTTGAAATTTGCTTCTTAAACTACTTTTTATGACGTTTTCAACTTTTTTTATTTGTTCTTGGGTCATACCCACAATTATTTTTCCTTTAAGTGAAAAATTATTTCTGCATATGCGGACCTATCTTTCTCCACACGATTTAAAACTGGTCTTTTATATTTATTAACTATTTTCATACTTGCCAATTTTGCTATTTGTGGATAAAGGTTATATTTATCATTCGCTACTAAGAAAACATTGTAATTATCAGAAAAGTATCTTTTGCAATTCAACAATACCTCAGCAATACCTTGAATGTAAGATTCCCTTGCTTCCTTCCCTTGACCTTTACATAATGGCCCTATTTCCATATTATCTCTTCTTTTAAAGCCAAACAACTCATAAGCATAAGCATGTTGTTCGTGATAATCAATTAGACCAACATATGGCGGACTCGAAAAAATTCCCTTTATCTTTTGTCTTGAAATCAAATCTGCGAATTCGGGATTTTGTTTTCTAATTTCTTCCTCAATATTGAGTGTTCTGCTGTCACCTGTTAAACATATCTGTATTGTATCTGTTCTAACTTTCTCAAATTCTAATAGTCGATTCAGTGTATCTATTGTATATCTTTTCCACCATCCTATAATTGAGAAGATTGGTTTACATATTTTGCCGTGTTTTTTACAGTAATAAGTTTCAGTTACAGGCTCTTTTAATGTAGCCAAATCAGCATGGGTAGTTGCTCTACAGGAACGGACAGTCCTACTTAAAATGATAAACAAAGTTTCTTTTGTCTCAGTATTTTTAATGGAGTTTATTTCTTTTAATAAAAAATCAATCTCTTCTCTTACAGGAGCCAGAAACCATTTATCTAAAAAAGTTTTATCTTCATCTTGTTTAACTTTTATCCCATATTTTTTTATTAAATTGTAATAAATATTTAAAAATTCCTTTTCTTTTTCCTGACCATATGCATTTTCATTAATTTTACCTTCTCTTACTTTCCTTTTATATTCGGGTGATGGAAAATATTTAGTATTAAATTTGTTTAACTCACATAGAAGTTCTTCTTCAAACTTTATATTATTTTTTTCTCTTTGAAATTCCTCCAATTTCATGGTTAATTTCCGTATACTTTTTGCAAGTAGAGGAATATTATGTTTTGCCGTTTTAACATTGCTAATAAGTGAATTAAATTCTGAAATATCTATACCAATGGCGTGCATACCTAATTCGTTAGCTTGAACCAGTGTTGTTCCACTTCCACAAAAGGGATCTAATATTATATCTCCTTTACTAAAAAATACTTCTCTCTTAAATTCATCTATATGAGAATCAAGAAAATATTCAACGAGTTGGGGGATAAACTTACCCTTATAAGGATGTAACCTGTGGACATGCTTTGTTCTTTCTGACTCCTTATATTCGATGAAAGATAGGTGCCAATTTAGATCGTTTCCAAGTTCCTTTTTCCACTTCTGTTCTTTATCTATAAAATCGTAGTATGATTTTAGTTCTTCTTTTTTTATTAATGGATTTCCATTATTCCCGTATTTGTTGATTCTGCCATATTGTATAAGGTAGGATATATTAGAAACAGTTATTTTACGTTTTAAGTATATTGATGCCCATTCAGCGGCTTCTTTCAGTGTAAGTAAATCCTTCTTTGTATGTTCGAATAAATCCAGTTGTTTCATTAAATATTTAACTCCAATGTGTTTTTTATTACTGCTATAATTATATTACCACATTCTTAATTTTATAGGCGAATATGAAATAGTATTTTCTTTAATTAATTATATCACTTGTTGTTACATAATGTAAAGAAATGCTTTATCTGATTTATATTTAACTAAACATAACAAAGTATAAAATTAGTGCTTCTAATGCCGCTCAAGCATAAAGAATATCGTTCTGGTGTAACATTTTTGTATAATTTAATGTTTGGGAAAAATAAGATAAAAATTGGATTATAATGAAACGTATAATTTAACCGGTTAAGTCTTAAGAATTGGTTAGTAAGGGGCTGTTTATGACAGCTAAATCTAATTTGAGTTTTGCTAAGGTTATGAATAATATATAACTATCATCATGGTTTTTGTTTTTACTGCTCAAGGTCTTCTATTTCAACCCACATGCCCTTTTTCCACGACTCAGTCGCTTTTTCAGCAAGCTGGACTCCTTTGGCTCCCTCAAGCAATGTCCATTTGAAAGGGGTATCTTTAACATAATGTTTTAAGAAGAGTTCCCACTGGATCTTGAACGCGTTTTCATATTTTTCTGTATCAGGTACCTTTTGCCACCTGGAATAGTAGTCTTCTTCAGTTTCGAGATCCGGGTTCCATACATATCTTGGGGTGGCTTCTGCCGGCTGAATATAACATGCCCTGAGACCAGCAACAGCACTTCCCCTTGTTCCATCAACCTGAAATACCACAAGATCATCCCTTCTTACCCTGAAGGACCAGGCAGAGTTGAACTGGCATATTGTGCCATTTTTAAGTAAAAAGGTTGCAAAAGCCGCATCTTCAGCCGTGCATTTGTAGGGTTCTCCTCTTTCATCGTACCTTTTGTTTATCAGTGTGGTAGCGTAGCATGAAACAGCTTTGATATCACCAAACAGGTTATCAATTATATACCTCCAGTGACAGAACATATCCAGTATGATCCCGCCTCCATCTTCTTTTCTATAGTTCCAGGATGGTCGCTGACAGCCTACATTTTTGCCATCAAATACCCAGTATCCAAATTGACATTGCACCGAGAGTATCTTTCCGAAAAATCCCGAGTCTATCAGGTATTTAAGCTTGAGAAGTCCTGGGAGCCAGAGTTTATCCTGAACAACACCGTTTTTAACCTCCATTTTTTTTGCTTCTCTATAAAGCGTTAATGCCTGATTTGTATCTGATGCTGGTGGTTTTTCACAGTATACAGCCTTTCCTGCTCTGATTGCTTTCAGGGTACTTTCAAATCTCAGGTCTGTTCTCTGGGCATCAAAATATATCTGAAGGTTTTTATCGGAAAGACATGAATCGAGATCCGTTGTGTATTTTTTTACAGAGTAAGTTTCTGCCAGCTTTTTTAGTTTATTAATGTTTCTCCCAACGAGTACTGGTTCCGGGATTATTATCTCATCATCGTTTATTCTTATCCCACCCTGTTTTATAATCTGGATTATCGAACGATGGAGGTGCTGATTGGTTCCCATCCTGCCGGTTACCCCATTCATTATAATCCCCACTCTGTGTATTTTCATACGATCCGCCTCCTCATTGGATGATGTGTTTTCAATATTCATGAGAGTTTGGCATGTTTAATTTTTTCAGATAGCATTCTATGAGTATTTTAAGTAGCTTGTGACAATCTCTTTGATATATAATTCCTGGTTCATCTTCCAGCGCATGTTTGAAAATATCTCAACCTCGTGGAATCCATCAAAACCTGCACTTTCAACCCAACCTCTTATTTTTTTTATTGGGATGCATCCCTCTCCCATGAGACCTCTATCATTCAGAAGATCCGTTGTGGGAGATTTCCAGTCGGAAATGTGAAATCCAAATATTTTATCCATCTGTCCGCATCGTTTGATCTCTTTTTCAAGTTCTGGATCCCACCACAGATGATAAACATCTATTATAACACCAATGTATTTTGAGTTTATTCTATCACATATGTCGTTTGCCTGTTTCAATGTATTAATGGCCGATCTTGAATCGGCGTACATTGGATGCAGGGGTTCAATACCCAGTTTTATTCCGGCGGATTCGGCATAACCCTTGATCTCGTTTATGCCTTCTTCTATCTGTTTTCTCGAATCATCGAGGGAGATTTCTGGAATTGCTCCGCATACAAGTACTATCAGAGGGGCACCAAGTTCATACGCTTCATCTATGATCCTAATATTTTCTTTTATAGCAATTTTTCTTTTTTCAGGTGAAAGTGCTGGAAAAAAACCACCCCTGCAGATTGATATGATTTTAAGATCCCTGTCGCTGATTAGCCTTTTTATTTCCGATAGTTTCTTCTCTTTATATGCCTCACGCCATAGGGTTATTCCCTTTACCCCGTACTTTGAGTATAGCTCAACTGTAACCTCAATTGGGAGTGGTCTGGTTGTTGCGGTATGGATACAGAGTCTCGATAGATCTTTTATATTTTTTGTACTCATATATTTTTTTCCGATGTGTTTTTATATTAAAATACAGAAAATTATTCAAATTATACCTTGCTGCATTTTAGGATTTCACCTTAACTGTTCATATTTGCTCAAAATGAGATAGAGATTATTTTTATGTTAATTATGGTTTTGAATTGATATGATAGAAAGTCATATACCCGCCTTCGGTGATTTTTTTTATCAGCAGGCATAGCTCAAGCAAATGATAATCCCCCCACATTGAGGACTCCCCACAGGGTATTTTGTTTCCATAAGGGATATAATCCCAACCTCTTGGTCTGTGATACACTGAATGAAGCAGCAGTCCCTGATGCTTCTTTGATGTTGAGAGATACGGTTCATTAAGGAGTCTTTCCGCTATTGTGAGACCTGCTCTGTAGTATCTATCGTTACCGAGCGCTTTCCCTAACCTGATAAGCCCCTGTGCAGCGATAGCTGCAGCCGAGCTATCCACGGGTTCGTATTCATTGAATGGATCTGCCGGCTTATCTTTCCAGTTGCCAAGTTTAACCAATCCAGGGGCTCCTGTATCCCAGTATGGGATCCCATCTGTGGGTGAGTTATTTATATAGTAATCTGAAACTGCAGTAGCAGCCTCTATATATCTCTGGAGGATGCTCTCCTTGCCAAAGCAGTTTCCCGCTTCAAGGGACTCAAACTCGTTTTGTCCAAGGTCTTTCAATGCCTCAATCTGCTCGGCATATCCGAGGATTGCCCAGGCCAGGCCTCTTGTCCAGGTAGAAAAAGGTGAATACCCCTGCTGTGTTGATGGGCATCTATAAGAACCGTTGATTGTATTAAAAATTGATTCGTGCGCTACACGTCCTCTCTCATCGTAGATATCTCTTCCCTTTCCATAGTATACGTTATATATGGATGTTGTAAGGGCATGTTTTACTGACCTCTCCAGGAGGGATATCTTTTCATCGTTTTCTCCCATAAGAACATGCCCTAAAATGTGCGCTGCAACGAGAATCCTTAGGGTTCTCATGGTGTCGATGAAAAGCGAATGAGGACCGTTGAAGGAGTATATGTAACCCAGGTTCTCGGGGAGTGACTGCCACCTGGAAGCCTGGACAGCTCCGGAAACCTTAACCGCCAGTCTATAATGCTCCAGTTCGCTCCGTGATGGGTGGATCTTGCCCTCGGAGGACATCCTCAGGAGGTTGCCGTAGGTACTCATTGTGTTAAATCCATGATCATGTACCCCATAATGGGTGAGATGCGATGACATGTATCTTACTGTGTTTTCCAGACCGATTTTAAGAAAATATTTTTCCCCGGTTCCATCAAACTGTAGGAGAGCACATCCGAACTGAAATCCCTGGGTCCAATCTGTCCAGCCTCTGGTAGTGTATCTTCCATTGGCTGTAAAAACAGGTGAGCCCATACCTGGATTCCATTTCTCATGAATATCCCTAATTTTTGTGGCTGATAGTTCGAATACCTTATCTATGCTATTCTTTAAAGAATCCGGGGTTTTTTTCATATCAATTTTGAGCACCTGTGATCCTCCAGAAAGATTGCCTGAAAATAGATTGATTGGTTTCAATGTGTATATTTAATATAGCGGTGTTTCACGTAATAAATGCACTATAAAATTACAATTTTGAAGATTAGGATTTTTTATTAAATGACGACATATTTTTATCTATATTTTTTCTAAAGCCTCTGGATGTGAAGTCCTCCATCGATATCAATTACTGTACCGGTTGAAAAGGGGAAAAAGCCCTTCAACAGTGCTGCAACCCCCTTTCCTATATCCTGTGGTTTTCCCCACCTTTTTTGTGGAACCAGTCCTTCCGATATGAGTTTGTCGTATTTTTCTCTGGCCTTGGCCACCATTTCGGTATCAATAATACCTGGTCTTATCTCATATACCTGGATACCTTCATCTGCCAATCTCGCTGCCCATAGTTTTGAAGCCATTGATAAGCCTGCTTTAGAGATACAGTATTCTCCCCTGTTGGTTGATACCGTAGCTGCCGAGATACTTGTGATGAATACGATCTTGAATCCACCATCGAGAAGGGGAGAGAGTTTTTTTTCGAGCCAATACCTTACGACAAGCTGGGTAAGGAAATATGGGCCAACAAGGTTGGTCTTTATCACCTCCTCGAATGACTCTTCGGTTGTCACAAGTATATCTTTCCTATCTCGGGGAGCAATTCCAGCATTGTTGATAAGTGCATCTATTCTTCCAAGTTCTAAAATAGTATCATTTATAAGGCTTTCCCTATCAATTCTGGATGCAATATCTGCTTTTTTGACTATAAAATCCTGTTTTTTAGAGGTCCGGTTCTCATTGCAGAGCTCACGTGTTTTGATCGCCTCTTCTCGATTGTGCCTGTAATTTATACATAGGGAGAAACCAAGTTTTGCTAATTCTAGACATATTCCCCTGCCGATACCTCTGCTCCCACCTGTTACAATTACAACAGGCGTTTCCAGGTTTGTATCGTTCATATAAAACCCTTGTCCACTGGAAAATTTCTATGATTAGATGATTTGTTCTTGATTTTTATTATACTAAAAAATAATTATTTGCATTATTATAATTGGTTACAGGGGAATTTTCAATAGTTTAAAGTACTACTCCATGCTTTCAGATGATTATGGATTATTGGTAAATCTGGAACTCTGGAAGAAATTAGCTAAATTAAATACGTATGTTTTGTTTAAAATCAGTATATTTCAGGCTTTTTTGATTCATTTGTGGGTTTTTAGTAAAAACCCTGGTACTGTATTTTCTTGAATTATTTTAATTTAATTTTGTTTTCAGGAGATGGAATATGGGTGAGAAAGGAAAGTTAATAAAAACCGGTATAGTTGGTTCTGGGTTTTCTGCAAGTTTTCATTTTGAGGCTGTAAAAAAGGTTTATGGGATTGATATTGAGATTGTGGGGGTATATTCAAAGACCCCTGAGAAGAGGAGGTCATTTGCCGAGAAAAGAGGGATCAAATCATTTGATTCCCTTGATGAACTTATTGATAACTGTGATGTTGTGCATGTATGTACCCCTCCCGCAACGCATGAGCCGATTGCTGTGGCTGCTCTTGAGAAAAACCGATATGCAATAGTTGAGAAGCCTTTTACTGGTTTTTTTGGTGATGGTTCGGATGATTTTGATGGGAGACATTATCCAAAAGAAAAGGCGCTTGAGGGGGCTCTGGGAAGTGTTAAAAGGATGAGAGATGCGGAGGAAAAAAGTAAGGCCTCGATAATGTATGCGGAAAACTGGGTTTACGCACCTCCAATACAGAAAGAGAGGGAGATAATTGAGAAAACAGGGGCCCAGATCCTCTGGATGCATGGCGAAGAAGCACATTCTGGCTCCCATGCCTATGAATATGGGTTCTGGAAATTTGCAGGCGGCGGTGCCATGATAGGCAAGGGATGCCATCCGCTTACGGCAGCTCTTTATCTTAAAAGAGTAGAAGGTATCTCGAGAAACGGTACACCAATAAGACCAAGAACGGTCTCTGCCCGAATAGCCGAACTTACAAGGTTAGATTCCTATATCGATGCAGGATTTATCCGAACAGAGTATCATGATATAGAGGATTTCTCGGTGATGCATGTAACCTTTGAGGATGGTACTATAGCAACAATTTTTGCTTCTGAAATAGTACTTGGAGGGATACATAACTGGATTGAGATATGCGCAAATAACCACAGGACGATATGCAATATAAATCCCAATAACATTATGAAGACGTATAATCCAAAAGAGGAAAACTTCAGCAGCATTTACGTTGTGGAGAAAATAGAAACAAAGCAGGGATGGTCAAATCCGGCTCCCGATGAAGACTGGGTTACAGGGTATCCTGCAGAGATGCAGGCTTTCTACGAGCATGTTGCGTTTGGCAGAGAACTTGATAGTACGAGTGAGCTTGCTGGAGATGTTGTGGCAACTATATACAGTGGGTATCTATCTGCGGAACAGGGAGGAAAAGAGATTACAATAAGAACTATAGCATGAATTTAAGTTTACAGTTGATTGAGCAGTACATGGTTCAGAAGATTT
>CAZFGQ010000096.1:0-9460 GCA_964518675.1 uncultured Spirochaetota bacterium | reverse complement strand
ATTATTTTCCTGCATTGAAGATCCTCCTATTTATTTTTATTTGTCCTACTATTATTGTCTCCTATAAACACAACATTTATAATACTCCCATAATACCTGCGATATTGGGATCAAAAAGAGTGTGGTAGATCTGGGATATATAGGGAAGGTAGCTCATGGAATAAACAAGCGGCATCTGGACGCCCAGGTTGGGATAGATGAGAGATTTTTATCACGTCATAACTTAGCTGAATTATCGAAGACAGAGCAGGTAGGTAACAAACGGATAACAGGGATACGGATAGAAGACGAGCGGATAATGGGAGTAATTGAGGCGTTACTAAAGCGCTCTAATGTAATAGCGCACATTACAAACAAAGATTTGAGGAAAGAAGTACAAAGGGTTCGGAACATTGGCGAAGAAGAATACGGCAGTACAAAGATGGGATATGATCTGAAGCGGTTATTGATAAAGAAAATAATAAAGAAGGTTGAAGGCACTCACAAATACATTTTTACAAAAGTGGGATATAAAATCTGTTTGATGTTATTACTTATAAAGGACAGGGTTGTAGAGCCTGTGGTCTCTGGTATCAAAAAAGGAGCCAAAACGGTTGGGAATTATTTGAAATCAAAGCTTAATGAACAATTAGTAAAAGTTAATAATATGCTTGATGAAATCTTTGAGTTGGTAGGTTTAAAAAAATTGGAAATTCTGGTACAAAATACCAGAAGTCCTTAAGATAAAACCATAATACTCAAACTGTCACCTCATTTATTTCTCAGGATTTTTGCAATGGCTAGGGGTAGATCGTCAAAGTTTTTTACATGCATATATTTTCCCTTGCCTGCCCTTGCCATTTTTGCGTTTAAGACAGGATCTGAACCTCCTCTGCCAAATGAGATACCAAGTACATGTAATCTGTCAAACCTTTTGGCAACCTCAACAGGATCTCCACCAATGGTGGCCCATCCATCTGTAACAAGAATACCAATCTTTTGAGAGGTTCTACTGCTACAGAGCATTTCATATCCCTTCTGGATTGCAAGTCTTATATTTGTTGCACCTCCGGTTTGGACCTCAAGCATTCTGTCTACAAGGTTCGGCAAAATGTTTGGTTCATTAAATTTCTTAATGATCTTTACATCCCTGGAAAAGACAAGAACCCCATGAAGCTCATCTTTTAACTTTCTGGCAAAAACACCTGTTGCAATAGCAGCAACGGCTATTTTTTCCTGATACATGGAGTTTGATATATCCAGCATTAAAATATATGAACCTTTTTGTTTAATCTTTTCATAACAATATATGTTCTCATATTTCACGGTATTGTTCATGGGCTCTTCTTCAAGTGTTCGGTCAATATCTATTTCATCTAAACCAGGTTTATATTCTACAACCATAGATTTTAGGTTGCCTGAAGGGCCGACACCTATTTTATTAACGAGAAAAATAATCTTCTGAAGAAGTATTTTCTTAATTTTATTTTTCATCTCAGAGGATGATTTTTCATAGAGTATTGCAAGGATTTTTATCTGTAAAAGACTCGTTTCAAGTAGTGCCAATTTTTCTAAAATTTCAGGCACCAGATACTGGTTAAATATTTCACTGTGGTCTTGCGGTATTCTATAAAGGAGAGGAATTAAATTTTCGAACTTATGTTCAGAGATTGAAAACAGGATCTCATCAAATAAAAGAGATATATCATTCCCTACTTTTTTTTTATATCGAATAACTGGGTATCTTCACCGGAATTTTTTATTTTATATTCGCTTTCCTGACCATTCTCAACGGAATCCTGAATTTTTATGTATGTATTTTTATACATCTCAAGTGATTCTACAACTATCTCTTTTAAAACATCGATGAAGTTTTCATATGTATCATCTTCAAGCTCAATCTTTGTATGGAGGGCAATTTTGGCGCACTTGAGCCAGTTTTCAAGATTATTGTTAAAACCTCCATTAAGATTATAAAATAAGTCTGCTAAATCAATGGCACCTCTAATTGAAGAACCTCTTCTAATATTTTTATGATTTCTCGTCAGGCGCATTATCTTGACTGCAACATCTATTATTCTCTCATCTTCTGTTCTTGACCTTAATTTTACGATTTCTCTCTCTTCTTCTTCGGATTGGTAAAAAAGGGTTATACAAACAAACCTGTCTCGTAAAGCCTCACTTAATTGAGATGTTCCTATATATTCTTCTGGATTTTGAGTAGCAATTATCATAAACCCCGGGGATGCCTCTACCTTTCCAAACTTTGGTATCTGGATTATTTTCTCATCCATTGATGTCAGAAGTACATTCTGGGTTCCCTCTGGCATTCTGTTAAGCTCATTTATTAAGAGTATTGCCCCATCTATCATAGCCCTGGATAACGGGCCTTGGATGAATGCATCGCTGGTATATCCCTTCGAAACAACTATGGGAGGATCAAACCACCCAGTAAGCTTTTGTTCTGTATATCGTTCATCTCCGTCTATTCTTATAATAGTTCTGTTTAGATACGAGGCTATGGAAAGTGCAATGGTGGTTTTCCCAACCCCTACGGGACCTTCCAGAAGTATATTTTTTCCTGCATTTGCTGCTGTTAAAGCAGCTTCTATTTCTTCTTTACGTCCTACTATATTGTATTTTCTCTGTATTTCATCTACTTTAATTGGCATGTTTTCTACTCACAATCGAGGGAATGTATCTGTATAAATATAATAGATTGTTTAAAACCCATCAATTGGAAATAAAATTCAAAATTATGTAATGTTATAAAGTTACTTAATACATGAATAAAAAATAATCGGGTTATCCTCCATAAAAACACTCCACTACTATAATGAGGAATAACCCGATGAAGAAAATTGAAATAAACCTTAACCTTTAAATTAGAATACCAGAGCAGGGGCTTGGAGCCGATGGAATTCTACATGGACTTGAAGAACAAACTTCGGCAATATTTACAAAGGGAGTTAAGTGTATCTTTATGGATATAGGGAGAAGGACAATAGGGAAGCTGGACAAAGAGGCTTTGGGTCGTTATATACTGAATGGGTACCAGTGAAACCCGAGAAAGTTGGTAACCCGGTTTGATGGATTTTACCACCGTATGGCCCCGAGTTATTTATACAACCTTATTGACAGGAAGATATGTAAAACTATAAAAGGCAAATGAATTTTCTAATGGAAACTCTTCATTGATTTGCAACTAAATTGCGACATAACAACGAGATACAAATCCTCAGTGAGGGTATATTAAATATCAATGATTTTATTAAAGGAATACAGATTATAAACGGAAGTCTCAACAGTATTGCGGTTACTATGAACTTAATGTTGGGCGCAATCATTAAGTGAATATAGTCTGCAAATAGGGTTGATCATTTAATGTAGGGTATATTCAGGGGCCCGTCAGGAAGAACACAGATTGAAACATCAGGTCTGTATTTTTCGATAAGTGTTTTCAAAGTATTGTTCAAATTTTTAACAGGTTTTAAAAATGCTTTTTTTATCTGCTCTTCGGTAAGATTCTCTGTATAAAAATAAACATCAGCTTTAAGACATATTTTTGCATGAATCTGAGCCTGCCACATATCCTGAACGTGAAATCCAGGTTTGTGTATTTTTTCAAGAAGCTTTTGGGGGTTCTTTTCCTCGAAAAGAAGCTTTCCGTACTCTCCATAGTCGGGTATTCCGTCCGAACATTCGGCAACCATTACTATTGCCCCACCTTCCCTGACTATTCTTGAGGCAGCACTCATGCCTTTTACCGATTGGTAGAGGTTCAGGTCAAGAGGGTAACCAGAATTGCTTGTTATTACTATGTTATAGGCTTTCTTCACGGGTATCATGGAGCTTTGTTTTACAAACTCTATTCCCTCAAGATATGCTTCTTGTGGGTTTCCTGCAAAGATACCGCTTATTCTCTTTTCATGATTCAAAGCAACGTTGAGTAAAAAGTCCGGCTTTGCTTTGCTCGAGGCTTCCTGGATGTCCTTCCACACCGGATTTGCTTCAGTTACTCCCCATGTTGCATTCTCGCTGTCAATATTTTGAATGCTATGGTTTTGCATGATTGTATCGAGTGATGCTAGTCCTGGCATGATTGCTTTTCCACCACCAGAAAAACAGGCAAAAAAATGTGGTTCTATGAACCCCGTAAGTATTTTAAAATCACATTCGATAAACTCTTGCAAAATCCGAACTTCAGTTCCTCTTTTTGTTTTACCGAGATCAATATACAGATCCCTATTAAAACAGTCATTCTGTACTATCCGGTAATTTTTTACCACATCCCTTCCAAGCATGGATTCAAATTCCTGTTGAATATTTTGTCTATGAGTACCGGTGGCATTGAACAGTACTGGTGAACACCCTCAAGCTCATCAGGGATTCCCTTCTGGTCGGTTCCTCTGATTACGTCTATGCTGAGGTTGTCAGGGAGTGTGAGCTCAATATATTTTTTACCGTAGGGTAGTCTAACTACCATCTTTTGATTTTCCCCTTATTACTCCGCATTTTTTATTATGGTTAAATTGCCATCGCGGGCAGCTTCAAGTATCGGCCTCATGTATTCATCTATCATCTCTTCAGTAAAAGGAACTGGCATGTTCTGCAGCTTCATCCTGAGCTGGGGATTTTTCGCAGCTTTTAATGCCTTCTCTATGTGTTCATCTATAAATCCTTTAACATCCTTAAGTCTTGTTGGAAAGCCTATTGTTTTTGCAAACTCTATCATGCCCTCAGCAACCTTTATTCCAAGATTCCTTCCTCTGAGGTTCTCTATGCCTTCTTTTATGTATCCCTCCTCCCTGAATATTCTTCCGACCATTTTCAGAGGTTCTTCAATTGCCGGTGCAAAAAATACAGTGTAGTATGGATTTAATATGGCACATGCTCTTCCGTGGCTAAGTATATCAACCAGCGAGAAACTCGTGAGGTGCCCACCATTTGTCCCTCCGACCATGATGGCATAACCGCCAAGATCTGTACCAAGGCAGAGGGCTTTTCTTCCCTCCCTGTCATCGGGGTTCTTCAAAACACCCGGAAGATACATTATAATTAAACTTATAGAGGTTTCTGCAATCTCCTCGACTTTTTTATAGTAATCTTTACCAGCTGCACTATAGAGCACCTCAAGTGAGTGTGAGAAACCGTCCATTGCTCCATCCATGGTTAATTCCCGGGGAGCACTATAGGTTAATCTGTAATCAAACATCGATAAGTCGGGTACTATTGCCTTATCAACTATTAATTTTTTTTGCCCTGTTTTGAGGTTTGTGATATTAGAGTATTTTGTCAGATGTGCAGCAGAGCTTGCAGCCGTCTGAATCGCAATGTGTTGGATTAACTTTTTCCCACTACTTTTTATTTTTTCGGTTACCTGGTCTGTGCCAAAGTAATCCTCAATATCTCCTCCAAGACTGTACAAAACATCCGCAGCTTTTGTGATATCTATCGTACTCCCTCCGCCAAAACTTATAAGAAAATCAGGTTTAACCTCCCTTACTCTCTCTGTTATTCTGTACAGATCTTCAAGTGGGGCATTTGGTGCGGGTCCTGGCTCTTGCTGCACTTCCTTTATTCCGGCATCATTCAAACTTTCCAGTATCTCTTTTACATATGGTTCTATTCCACTGAACTTGCTTCTGACAATTAAAACTTCTTTTCCGTGCTTTTTTACAGCCTTACCAATCTGTTTAAGGACGTTCTCGCCATAGATATATCGATCCTGTTTGAACTCTCTGAGAAGTTCTTCAGCTTTTTCAAAATGCATAATACCCTCCAAATAACTGTTGTTATTTTTATATTTGTATTCAACAATTCTTTTGCTGATTTTACGATATTATCCACATTCAGGTCGTTTTTCCGCAGGAGTTTTATACCTAACCATTAATTTTAATTTGCAAAATAATTCATTTTTTGCTTTACCTTAGACTATCTATCTATTTCTCTCAGTAATTCACCAACAACATCAAGGCTTTTCCTTTTTAAAATAAGTTTAAAAATTTTGTTTTTTACCTCAGGTGGTAGAAGTTCAATACTATTTGTTGTTGAAGTATCAAGTTTTGCTGTTGGGAAAAGTTTCAATATTTTTTCTTTTTCTTCTTCCGTACAAAAAACCTGAATAACTTTCATCCCCGCAAGAACATCTTTTGCTAAGTGCTCAAGCCCCTTTTCTATAAGGCTTTTGTATCTTTCTTCATTTATCCAGATATTAATTGGATACTTTTTCATTTTTACCCTCAATTTAGAAACTTTCAAGTTCAAAAACGGGCTGTCTTTCTCGCAAATATTTCTCTGTGGAAAAAGGAGAACCAAATCCATACCTTGTTGCACAATGCTGTACGATTTCAAACACCTCGGGCCTCATAATCAGTGATGTAGGTTTTACTCTATCCTGGATCATACTCCTTATCATGGTGCCACTGAAATTCTGTCTTTTGTTTATATGTGCACAAAATCCTGAGTATGTTACCTCATTGCACACAGGGCAATACCACCATTCAAGAACCCTTACAGGTTTTATCTCTAAACTTTTATTATCAATTCTATCGAATATTCTGTGAGCATCGTATGGGTCATAAAAGCTTCCAACACCTGCATGGTCTCTCCCGAACATGTGGTGAGTGCAACCCATATTTTTTCTTAAGATTGCATGAAATATTGCTTCCTTTGGCCCTGCATATCTCATATCCCACAGTACAAAACTCACCATGTGTATATCATCCCTGAAATAGCCTGCTTCCTGTAATGTTTTATGAGATAATAAAATTGCTTCATCTATATAATCACCTACTCTTTTTGGTCCAATTATACAGCTTACAAGTATGCCTGACTGAAGTTTTTCTACTGATAGTTCTCCATTAACTGAAAACCAGGCTCCTTTCATTAGCCACTCATGACCTGTGTGGGGAACGTTTCTCGTCTGATGGGCAACTACTCTTTTCCAACCTCTTTTTCTAAATTCTTCCCTGAGCCTTTTCGGTGTATACCAGAATCTATCAAAAGGCCTGTTAAATTTTGGTTGATTTATAAGTGTAACTTTTCCTCCAATAAAAGTATTTTCCATATTTGCGAATATTCGAACTCCGGGATGCTTTTTACTGGTTGTTCCAAGAATAGCCTCTGCCATTTTCATCCTTTCATACTTAAAAACATCCTCTACCTCACAGATTGCAAGAGGTTTATTCCTGTATGTTAAAAGAACTTTTCCTGCTTTTTCTGCTCTTTCAGCATCCTTTTCATCAACGTCAAGAACAATGGGTATTGACCAGAGTGTGCCATCTTTAAGGGTCATCTTATCACAAACGGCTGTAATATCTTCTTGTTTCATAAAACCCTCAAGAGGTGTGAAAAATCCATATGAAATATTTATACACTCCCTTGCACACCTTCCTGATATTTCTATTTTTTCAAGTCCTTCTATTTCTCCCTTCGCTTCATTATAAGAAATAACCCTTTCTACAATTTGCTTACCACCTTGCCCAGTAAAATCCATTTTCATTTTCCCCTCTCACGATCAAATATCATGTTTAGAAAAACTTTTTCTAGTCCATGAGGGTTCCTCCATTTATATCCAAAATTTCACCTGTTATAAATGAAGCTTCAGAGGAAGCTAAAAATAATACACTGGCAGCAATATCTTCAGGTGTCCCCATTCTTCCAAGAGGGACAAGGGGTATAATCATTTTTCTTTTACTTTCATCGGTAGCTTCTGTGGCAATTGATCCTGGGGCTACTGCATTTACATTTATATTGTACGAAGTAAGCTCATAAACAGGTGATTTCGTTAAACTTATAATACCCGCTTTAGAGGCACAGTAATGTGCTTTTGTTGGGGTTCCAGGTTTGCTGTAGACAACTCTTCCCGTCTTTCCGGTAAATGAGGATACATTTATAATTTTCCCTTCTTTTTGTTTAATCATCTCCCTTGCTACAAATTTGCTGCAGATGAATACCCCTTTCAGGTTTATGTTCATCACTCTATCCCATTCTTTCTCCTCAAGATCAACTATAGGAATTGATTCAGCAAATACAGCGGAATTGTTGACCAGAACATCGATCCTTTTACACTTTTCTATTATCTTCTTTACCATTTTTTCTACTTCAGAACTATTTGAAACATCAGCTTTTAATGTAAATGCTTCTAACCCACTGGATGTAATAAAACTGGCTACTTTTTCAGCCTCTTTGATGTTAACATCATTAATAAAAACCGTAGCTTTCTCTTCAGCAAATCACTCAGCAATTACTTTTCCCACCCCTTTAGCAGCACCTGTAACAAGGACAGTTTTCCCCTGGAACTTCATCATTATCTCCTTTTTTTATTTCATTACAAGATTTGGTATAAACATTACAAGCTCAGGAATATAAGTTATAAGAAATAGAACAATTAAAAGCGGTATTATGAATGGTAGTGTGGCTTTAAAAGCTCTCTGAAATGAAATCTCCCCCATATTTGAAACAACATATAAAACAGGTCCAACAGGGGGAGTGAGATTACCTATCATTAAATTCAAAACTACAACAACCACAAAATGTACCGGATCAATTCCTAAGTTTTCTATAATAGGTAGGAAGATAGGTGACAAAAGAATTATTGAAGGAGTTACTGTAGTAACCATACCCATTAAAAGTAAAACTATGTTTGCTATTAAAAGAAATACTGGTGGAGTAATACGTGCCGATGTAATAAAACTCAGTAGAAGTTGAGGAATGTTTTCTCGTGTTAGTATCCAGGTAAATATGCCGACAGTTGCAAGTAGGAAAAGAACAACTCCTATTCTGATTACAACTTCGAAAAATATTTTTGGAAGCTCTTTCCAATCAAGTTCTTTGTATACAATAAGCCCTAAAAACAGTGCCCATAAAACGGCTACAGCAGCAGCCTCAGTTGGAGTAAATATACCAGAAAATATTCCTCCCAGCAGTATAACGGGGGTTAAAAGTGCCAGGAAAGATCTGTAAAAATTTACTAATAGGCCGAATTTCCAATTTTTGAGGTAAGAAATTGAAAGGGAAATCCCTTTGACGGTAATGTCAATATAATATCAAAAGAAACCACCAGGAGGAATTGTCATAAAGTACAATAGTTATATAACGGAATTATTTATTATTGTAGATTCCACCGATATTTGAGTGTAGAAGGTTATGAGTTAAGAGCAGTATAAGTTGATGAAGAGGAGGGCAAAGATAAAGACTCTATGGGATGTGTTAAAGGTGAGATATGGTTTAGTACTTCATTTAGCGAGGAGTTTCATGGGGCTACTGAGACATTATTTTTATGGTTTGCAAAGTTACATGTTTCATAGAAATTATGTATTTAATTAGTTGTTGTTAAATGAAAATAAAGTCGATTTTCGGTCTATTTAACAAGCAATCCAGAGGGTTAGAACTTTAAATAAAAGAAATATTTACCTCAAAAATGATTGTGTCCTATTAACTGTGTAAATCTCCAGTAATACCACTTGGAGGTTCCTCC
>CAZFGQ010000095.1:0-9492 GCA_964518675.1 uncultured Spirochaetota bacterium | reverse complement strand
GGCACGCTTACTGCATATTCAATGATCGATAATTACACTTTAAACTTTAAGCATATAAGACCACGATAATAATATACTTTAATTTTCGCCTTTTACTCCTCTCTCTTACTCATCCTTACTTAAAGCATATAGGCCCACCATGATAACATTCTTTAATTTTCGCCCTTTAATCCTGGCTTTTACCAATCACCATTTAAATCACATAGACTCACGATAATAATATACTTTAATTTTCGCCACTTTAATCCTGGCTCTTACTCCTACTTACTTAAAGTACATACACCCACGTTGATAATATACTTTAATTTTCACCCCTTACTCCTGATTTTTACTCCTCATAAAACCACTCAACCTCGACATCTATCCTGGCCGCTTCAGAGGCCCTTAATTCCCCTCCTCCAGAAACGGTGCCAAGATAGGCATATTTCTCTTCATACCTCTTGTTTTTATAAACCGCCTTTTTGTAATACTCCCCTGCCTTCTCATACTCGCCAAGTTTATAGTAAGTTTTAGCAACATTTATAAGAATTATACCCTTTTCACTGCGCTTCAAAGCTCCAAGGTATTCATCTAGAGCGCTTTTATAATCCCCTTTCAGATAATAGACATTACCCAGATTATTGCGGGCAGAAATCAGTGCCGGACTGATCTCAAGCGCCTTTTTCAGGTTCTCTACAGCCTCGCCATACCGTCCGTACCTGGCATAAACAATCCCCAGTTTGTTGTAAAGCCTCGGATTGTTCTTATCCCTCTCCAGTTCATTCTCTATTGATTTAACTTTCCTCGCAAGTTCAAGGCCCACCATGTTATCAATGTCGCTCTTGTACAGGCCCGCAATCTGATCTTTGGTGGGAACATCAGGCTCCCAGCCAAACTCTTCCAGCGTCACAGGCACATACTCACCCCATGCATCCGCTGTGAGGTACAATCCCACCTCACCGCCCTTTTTTACCGTTTCATTGTATTCCCTGGCACCTTCCTGCCAGGCTCTCAAGAATGGCTCACCGATCATTGTAATTTCAACAGGAATCCATATTGTATCCTTCTTTTCAATTAAAACTCCTCTATTGTCCGTTATCTGTCTATAATCGTACCTGGAAACCCCAGTATCAAACATCATGAAAATATGCCCTGGAATTGTAATGAGTGCAGTCGATATACCAATATTTTCAAGAAGCGAGCAGTACAGGGCTGTAAGGTCATCACAGTCTCCAGTTTTAAAACGCAGCGTCTCCCTGGGATACTGAACATAATCAACGGCATCCTCTGTGGCAGATAGCTCGGTGAAAGGTGTTTTTGGATCAACCACATAGGTTATTCCATAGGCACCCAGTGCATCAAAAATCTCTATAGCAGCCTGAAGATTCTGATTCAGAATGTTTATCCTCTCATTCTGATATTGCTGAATAACCGTTCTGGCAAAAACCTTAACGGGTGGATCCTTTGGGGTTATAAAGGAGGATAACTTCCTGTCGTCGCTCCATGTCATGGCATTGCGGTTGTACAGCTTGAATGTTACATTCTCCTCTTTGAAAAACTCCCGCTCACCAACAACATAATCCACCCTTACATTGGCCGATAGAGGGGTATCCTCAGTAACCGAAAGCACCTTATTGCTGAAAAGCATATGCAGATCAAGCTCTGCACTCTCACCTGGTTTTAGCTCGGGGATTATCTTGCTCGCAGTGGGATAGTCCATAAAATCCTTGACCATTACAGAGGCCTTGATCCCGGTCACATCCTTCTTTTTTGAGATATTCGTAATGCGGATTTTCCCAGCAGGATGTGTTTCGTAATATTTGTACAGAGCGGAAAAAAGAGGTTGTATTTTTATCTCTTCAATTTCAATACTTCTATCGTAATTGAGTTCCTCTGGATTCTTCCCAAATCGATAATTTATCGAACCCACTACTGCGAGTGCCGAGGTGGGATTGTCAACGGCCAGATAGTTCAGGTATGTTACACCAGCATTCAGATTAAAATTATAATGCAATACTATATCGAGCCCCAATCCTGCTTTTACATATGGATTGGTTGCCTTCCCGATGAGATTGTTGTTCTCAACAAGCCTGTTTATATAATAACCTCCACCGAGTAGCGCATTTACTTCGAGGAATTTTAACAGGGGTATATTGTATGAGGCATTTAAACCAAAGGCGTAAAAAGAGGAAAGAACATCCCTGTTTGCCTGCAACCTGAACCCCGAATATATGAACTCGGGCTGCACTAAAAGATTGTTTATCAGTTTTGGGTTGTAATTCAAAAAGATACTGCCGTTTATCCCCGAGTTAAGAATGTCTTTTTGGTTTCCCATCGGCATGATGTATCCACCCCTGGCTCCAAGGGTCAGGGTATAGGGAGGGGAGGTATCTTTTGGATACAAGAAGGTAGGTGTTAACAGAATAACAGTAGTGAATAATAACATCAATGTTGTATTCAACTGAGTTTTCTTCTTCATGAATTTTTTGGATATAATTTTATAAAATGATTTTTTGATTATACAGGAGAGCATTACTTCAATACTCCTTTTATAATTGATTATAAATTCTTGACTACTATTGAAGCAGGTATATCAAAAAGACCAAATTTTACGAACAATATTAATTTTAATGCCTTTAAAATTTTTGGTAACTTTTATGCTCCTACCTGAATGTATTTTAATTGAAAACTATTTAATAGATTACCAAAGTTTAACAATATACCAGTCAAAAAGAGCTTTTAAAGAAATCACTTTCTGTTCAAGCCCTCTTTTATTCAACCTCGCAAATACAAGTAAATATCTATAATTCACATTTTATTCAAAAAATTTTGTTAGTATTGGATCATATACAGAATAATCACCGCAAGATAAAAAACCATTTACCCACAAGTGATTATTTTGATCCATTGCAGCAGAAAATGCATACTCATCCTCGTAATCTACGAATTGAAATCTTTTATCATAATCACTAATTTCATAATAATCTCCCATCGAATCAAATTTTCTGATCCACCAATCTTTTCCGCTGTTTTCATCAAAGAAGTTATATATTGCACCAACTACATAAATGTTATCATCTGAATCCTTCACAACCGAAAAAGCTTCTCCTTTAAATGGAAAATCAGCATCAGAATAATAAGAACACCAATCCCATTTCATTCTCCAATCTCCACTAGATGTAAAAGATCTAAGGTAAGAGTAATTTTCATCGTTCCCATAAACGTCATTAGTAACTCCAACAACATATATATTATCACAACTGTCAATAGTAATACCTCTCGTAACTGCACTTGTTCCACTAGGCATTACATCTTCTTCCCATTTTAGATTTCCATCTTTATCAAATTTCTTAATATGACCCCAAACACCGAGATTACCTACTATATAGACATTATTGTTTGAGTCAATAGCTATTGACTGTAAATAATTCTGATACACATAATTACAAGAAAACACCTTATTCCAATGATCAATATCCTCATTACCATTGGAATCAAACTTCTTTACCCACCAATCTATATCACCTTCCTCAGAAACCATATAATATCCACCTATATAGACATTATCATCGTTATCTACTGCTATTGAGGCAACTTTTATTCCCCTTGACAAATAGAATGATGGATGATCAGGTAGAACATAATTAATTTCTATATTCCAGTTTTCGGTATCTTCTACTCCATTACTATTGAACTTTTTGACAACATATTTCCGATCTGAGTTTATACCAATTGCGTATACATTATCATTTGAATCAACTGCAATAGAAATTCCAAGAAATCCAGGTATTTTTTTATTCCAGTTTTCAGTATCTTCATTACAATATTCATCAAACTTCCTAATCGACATTAGACTGCCGTTATCATAATCATATCCGATTACATACAAGTTATTATTCGAATCAACAGCTACTGAAACAGAAACTTCAAAACTATATTCCAAAGATTTCTTTCAATTACCAGCTCCTTTTACTTCGAAGGTATAATTCTTTTGGGCACTATCATTAGTTATTATATTAACTACAGCACATTTTTCACCCACAGATATCGGACTGAAAATCACGTTAAACGTAGCATTTTCCCCTCCTCCCAAAACACCATCCAGGTTTGAAGTATCAAGGGTAAATTGATCTATATTACCTCCTGCTAGTTGTACATCATTAATTCTTAACTCTCCCGTGCCCTCATTAAAAATTGTAAAAGTCGTAGTCTTACTCGACTCATCTGCAAACAAACCACCAAAACCATATTCCCCAACTCCTGAAGGCAATTCAACATCATCTTGTCTGACAGCTATCTCAGGATAAGTACCGGTTCCCCTAACAGTAAAATTATATTTACCTTCAACAGAACTGCTTCCAATTGATACTTCACACGATTTCTCACCGCGAGTCTCAGGTGAAAAAGTCATAAAAAATGTTGTCTCTTCACCGCTTGACAAACTAAAATCAGTAGTACTTGTATCCAATATAAATTGATCCACATTACCTGAAACCAAACTTACATCGTACAAATCGATTGTTTCGGTACTCACATTTTCTACCGTAAATACTACAGGTTCACCTGCTTCACCCTCGTTTGTACTACCAATATCACAATCATCATCCGGATTTATTATAGTAGTCTCATTTTTTACAATAATATCATGCTTTATTCCATGTCCTTTCAACGAGATTATGTAAACTCCATTCTCAGGATCGCTGCTTGCTATCGTTAATGTCGTCGAATATTCTTCCAGATCAGAAGGAACAAACCTTACAATAAAATCAACAGATTTACCTTTCTCAATAATCCCCGATGGTTGATTCTCTATTGTAAACTCAGAATCTCCATTTATTATTACAGCAGGTGTATTTGTTAATTGAAGATCAACGTTACCTTTATTTTCTATTGTAAAAACTATATCCTTATAATAACCTAAAACAGCACTCCCACCATCATACATGTCACCATTTGATATTAACACATTTCTATTCCTAACTACAATTTCCGGTGTAGCTACTTCAACAGTTATCAACATAGCTATTTGAATAACCACTTCATCGGATAATACCTTAATATATGTCTCGATACTGTCATCAGTATCATTGCTAATCCTCAAAGTGATATTGGCTTTGCCATCTTTGACATCCACTGTAGAAGGCTTAATAATTATGTCAGAACTTGTAGCAATAATATTAATACTCCCACTCCAATTAAATTCATTTCCATCCTGGTCAAGAGCTTTAATTATCACATCCACAGGTTCATCAGAAATAAGGGTACCATCAAACCCTTCAGGCCATTCTATGCTGAAAGATGTAAGAACCTTATTCGCTTCGCCAATATTTACTCCCTCGCCACAGGAATTGAGCATTATAAGACCGAAAAGTATTAAAACAACTACTTGTGCTGGAGAAATGTAATTTATTAATGACAATTTCTTTATCATTCTTTTTTTCACCTCAAACCTCCTTTGTCGTCGGATATTAAAGCTTTTTTAAAAGATCCGTTTTAAAAATCCGAAATAATTTTCTGAAATCGCATGAAAGGAATTCTTAAAAACAAATGCTTTACAAAAAATTTACCATAATCTGGGAGGAAAAACATCGTACCAAAGTACTAGAAGGTGAAAATTCATATTGTACTTTAGTACTAAAAAATGGTAATTTTTTGGATTTTTGGTTGATTTTCTGAGAAGGAAATCACATATCCAGTAAAGTAAGGGGCTTGCATTAAGTAGGGCACTTTTGTTAATTTGAAGTGAATCAAAGATCAGAAAACTTGAAGGGTTAAATCACAGGGTCAACAATTAAAAGGATTTAATTTTTACCTGAACCAAAGGATGTATTATCAATTACCCTACAAAATCAAAAAATTTATATTTTGTAGGGTAAATCATTTTCATAATTTCTTAACTATATGTAAATCATTACCAGAACTTTTTAACAGTCCCGTTCGGTAAAAAATCATTATAAACCACATATGGAATGTTTTGATACATAAAGAAAGAAAAATCATTAATGGTGTCAGATAAATATTCATCCCCTAAAGTTACCCAATCAGAACCATCATATTTTATTAATATTCCGTTGTTTCCCGAACTGTAGACAAGGTACACAGTATCTTCATAAAATCCCAAGGAATGTACCTTATAAGCATGTGTTCCATTAATACCCGTATCACCTATTATATGCCAATTACCATTATCATATTTATAAACACATAAGTTATTATTCTCCCAGCATGCAATGTATGGTATATCATTGAAAAAATTAAGAGTTATGCTATCGCTGGTTAAAGAATCAGTAGTAAAACCAGCATTTCCTACATAGAGCCAACTATTTCCATCAAACTTCATCAAAGTAAGTTTATATTCATTAGCATAATCTCTAAAAGCAACATATGGAACACCTTCATTAACAGACAGTGAAAAACCGCCTACTTCTCCAGGTGAAAAGTTCTCCTCGCCAACGAAAACCCATTCATTTCCATCATATTTCATTACGTTCAGTTTATTTCCTGAGCCTTTAAATGCGACATATGGTACATTATCACCAACACATAGAGAAATATCCCAGGATTCAGCTTTTCCAAAACCTTCATTCCCAAGGATTTCCCAACTCGATCCATTATATTTTGCTACCGAAACATTATAATTACTACCATCCTGCCATGCAACATAGGGTGTGCCTTCATATACAAATATCTTCTTGTACAAACCCATTGGTATTGAACCTCTATCACCAATGCAAACCCAATCCGTTTCGTTATATTTTAATACTGATATTCCAAGATTTGCCATATCCGTAAAAGCTACATATGGGATACGATCGTAAACAAAAATAGTTGGATAGTACATACCTGTTAAAGATTCATTGTGGCCTACACTATCCCATTTTCTTTTTATGTATTCTAAAACCTCCGGTCTAATATAGCCACCTGATGGTTCATCTACAGAATCCTCATAGGATATATAGGGTATTCCATCAGACATGCACATAGAAATACCATAAAATAAATATCCTGCAGGTTGCTTTTCAAATTCAACTGTCCAATTCGTACCATCGTACTTTGATAATCTTATTAAATTGGTACTACTATCGTAGAATGCAACATAAGGAACGCCACCATACACTGAAAGCGATAAATAACTTATGTAGTTATCACAAAAGCTTGAATTACCGACCTTAACCCATGAACCTCCATCGTATTTTAAAACCGAAGCTATAGAGCTGCAGGCTACAAAAACCTTCCCATTATCAACTTTTAATGATATTTTACCATACCCTTCGGTAAATCCTTCTTCCCCCACAAAAACCCAATCTGTACCGTCATATTTTACAACAGAAAGTTTATTTTTATATTCATTTGTATCGTTGTAATAATAAGCAAGATACGGAGTGTCATTATATACAAAGAGTGATTCTCGGGAGATATGACCATTAAGGGTGGTCCCAACAGAGTCCCAGGAATACCCATTGAATTTTTTAACAATAATCCCATTTTCTTCATAAGCCGCATATACTGAACCATTTGAAACGAATAACGATACATGATATACACAATCGTCAGAAAATCCTCTTTCGCCAACTGATACCCAATCATTACCATCATATTTTAAAACACTAATCTTGCCGTAATTATCAAGATCAACAAAAGCGACGTATGGTATACCATTATCCACATACAAAGAAATTATATCATCAATATGAAGATACCCAGACCCAGAAGCAATAACTGTCGCTATTCCATCATCTCCTACTATTTCCCATCCAGATGTTGTATATTTCATCACAGTAACTTTCGAAGTAAAATAATCAGCATAAGCTATATACACCGCATCGTCGTCTTTAAATACACAAGAATTAAAGGCAACTAACGGCATTTGTTCATCATCTCCAACCTCTCCTAGTCCAAGAACCTTGATATAATTATTTTTAATGGTGATATCACTGCCCCTTGGACCAGAAGCTGTAAGCTTAACTGTATAATATCCAGCCATATTATAAGTAAATTGGGGATTTTCATCATTTGAATCTACAATTCCATCATCATTGAAATCCCATTCATAGTTCCATATGTCTCCATTTGAAAGATTATTGAACACCACATCCAGGGGATAATCACCAACGTATTGGTTCGCTTTAAAATCTGCGATAGGAACTTTCCCTACTTTTATATATTTAGATTTGGTTTCGGTATCCGATCCCGCTGGCCCTTTAACAACTAAAGAAACAGTATAGTTACCCGTTTCGGAGAATATAAACTCAGGATTTTCATCAGTTGAATCTACAATACCGTCATTATTAAAATCCCACTCCCAGGAGAATATATGCCCAGTGGATGTATTCTGAAATTTTACTAACAATGGAGGCTCTCCTTCTGTTACATCTGCTGAAAAACCTGCAATAGGTGGGATTACGCGTTCAATATATATCTTTTTCTCAATCTGAACTACAATATCCTGATACCTTAACTTTATATATGTTTCCTCATCTTGTTCTTTTACCGTATTAAAAGTAACATTAATTTCAGCTTTCCCATCCACCAAGTTTATTGTTTCGGGATCAATCTCAACAACAACATTTGGGTTAGTTGGTATTAAATCTACTATCCCGTTCCATTTAAATTCTTCACCATTCTGATCTAGAGCCCTGATTGTCACTTTAATTGGTACCTGAGTAAAACATTTATAATAAAACCCCTCTGGAAACTCTAAGCTAAAAGAAGTCAAAATTTTATTAGCTTCTTCCGTATTTACTCCCTCACTGCAAGAAACAATAAATAACAAAGTACCAGACAAAACCAATACAATAATTAATGAAACTACAAAACTTAAATAAAGTTGTTTTTTGTTAAATAGATTTAATTGGAATTTCATCTACATCCCCCTTATTTTCGAGTCATTAAAAAAATTACCATAGATTACTGAGAAAAACATCGTACCAAAGTATTAGAGGGGAAAAAATCATATTGTACTTTAGTACTAAAAAATGATAATTTTTTGGATTTTTGGTTGATTTCCAGAGAAGGAAATTGCATATCCAGTAAAGTAAGGGGCCTGCATTAAGTAGGGCACTTTTGTTAATTTGAAGTGAATCAAAGATCAGAAAACTTGAAGGGTTAAATCACAGGGTCAACAATTAAAAGGATTTACTTTTTGCCTGAATAAAAGCATGGATTATCAATTACCCTATAAAACAAGAATTTTATATTTTGTAGGGTAAATAATTACCAAAATCTTGACCTCAATCACAAAATGGCTCAAATATAGTTAATCAAATAATCCGCTTTTCTCATCTTGTTAGTTTTTAAATCCATGGAAAAAAACCGGTTATGAGGGGGGTAACTATAAAGTTCTCTTCCAAATGAACAATCCATTTTTCAATGGGATATCGCGATTTATTTTTTTCTCAAAAATGTTAAATAAAATTGAATAAATGTCAGGTTATTCGAGGTTTTGGCCATTGGTATTTATCAGAATTATATTTGTTAACAAAAAAGCATGATTTTGATTTTTAACAAAATAAA